>NZ_CACWVY010000010.1:0-2223 GCF_902764455.1 uncultured Methanobrevibacter sp. | reverse complement strand
ATTAGAAGCATTACCAGCATTTGAAACAGTTATTGTCCAGACAGCAATATCATCTATAAAGTACTCATCCTTGTCGCTTGTAATATTAACAGAAATATCAACAATAGGAATAGCATATACAGTACAATTATCTGTGTTATTAATTCCATTAGGACCTGTAACAGTCACATTATTGGTTAAATTGCCAACATACTTAACTGCAGGATCTCTAGTCACATTATTAGAAATGAAAGTACTGTCCCTGATAATATTATCACCAAGACCAACAACTTTAACCCTAACAGTAATTGTAGCTTTAGATTTACCTGCAATATTTGTAATAAACCAGGTTACAGTCTGATTATTAATATTTACATAAGCAGAAGCCTCATTAGCATCTTTAACTACATAACCAACAAATTTCAAACCATCAGGCAAAGTGTCAGTGACATTCAAGACATCAGTATATCCAATAGCACCATCATTAACAATAGTCAAATTATACTCAATTACATCATTGTAATACGGAGTATTATTATTAACGGATTTTACAGGATATGGAAGATCATAAACATCAACTGTAATACCAGCTTTATTGTTTGTCATATTCCAGTCTGTTTCATTACAAGATACAGATACATTATGAGGAATATCATCTCCACTACGTACAGCATGGGAATTGATTACCAAAGTAACGTTAGTGCCGTTTGCCAAGTTTCCGATTGTCCAGACGCCGGTTGTTTCATTATATACAGTGCCGTCCGGTAAAGTGCAATTAATGAATTCGAAATTACCTGATGGGAATAAATCCTTCAAAGTAACATTAGTCGCATTGGTACCGTTAGCAGCATTATGAACAGTTATTGTCCAAACAGCTATATCGTCAACAAAGTACTCATCCTTATCACTGGTAATATTAACAGAAATATCAACAATAGGCATAGGAGCAATAGTACAGTTAACCATATCAGTAGCACCACGAGGACCAACAACAGTTAAATTATTAGTCAAATCACCAACAGCATTAACCTTAACCAGAATAACGATAGTAGCATTGGACTTAGCAGGAATATCTGTTAAAATCCAAGTAACATTCTGACCTTTATGAACTTCACTAATATTCTTAGCATTACTAATGCTGAGAGTCCTAATAAACTCTAAACCAGCAGGCAAAGTATCAATAACAGTGAAATGACTGGTATATGTATAATTACCTAAATTCTCAACATTAATAGTATAATTCACATATTCATGATAATACGGAGTGCTATTAGAAACTATTTTAACAGGTTTATGGAATGCTACAATCTCAACAGTTATATTATCCCTGTTATTAGTGTAATTCCACTCTGTTTCATTACAGGTGACATTAACTTTATTTTCAATATCACTTGCAGGAACCTTAGCATGAGTATATATTTTCAAAGTAACGTTAGTACCATTAGCCAAGTTTCCAATAGTCCAAACTCCGGTTTCATTGTTATAAGCTACATCATCAGAAGAGTACATGAACTCAAATTCTTTAGGAATCAATTCACTCAACTTAATATTTGAAGCATTTGTACCGTTAGCAGCATTGTGAACAGTTATTGTCCAAACAGCAACATCATCAACAAAGTATTCAACTTTGTCACTGGTAATGTTAACTGATAAATCTACAATAGGCATAGGATTAATTGTACAGTTTACAGTTCTGCTACTGCCTTTAGGACCAATAACTGTAAGATTATTGGTTAAATTGCCAATAGCATTAACTTTAACCCTGATTGTAATAGTTGCATTTTTAGTAGAGATATTAGTTAATTTCCAGGTAATGACTTGACCATTTTTATCTTCACTAACTTTAACAGCCCCAATAACATTAACTGTTCTGACAAACTCTAAACCAGCAGGTAAACTATCAATAACAGTTAAAACATCAGTATAATTATCTGCACCAGTATTTACAACAGTCAAATTATACTCAATCTCTTCATGATAATAAGGAGTATCATTATTCACAGTTTTTACCGGATAAGGAATAACATCAACGAGTTTGTTTGCTTTATTGTTAGTGAAATTCCATTCAGTTTCATTACAGGACACAGACACATTATGAGGAATATCTATACCATCATGTATAGCACGAGTATAAACTGTGAAAGTAACGTTAGTGCCGTTATTCAAATTACCGATATACCAAGTATCACCAGTATAACTAGTTCCATTAGCCAAAGTACAATTAATAAACTCAAAGTTACTACC
>NZ_CACWVY010000009.1 GCF_902764455.1 uncultured Methanobrevibacter sp. | reverse complement strand
TGCATTAAAATTCCAATGGAAAACAATAATAATCATTTTTGCATTACTCATTATTCAGACATTTTTTCAAATGGAGATAATTGATTTGTTCAGCACTGCTTTAACTGGAGTTAAAGAACAGAAAATAGGCTTGCTTTTCAAATCAGGATTATACATGTTAGTGTATACTGCCTTTGTGATGATTTCCATTTATGCTGTCTCTTTTCTCTCAACAAGAGTGGCTTCAAAAGCAGCATATACAATACGTGAGAAAATATTTCATATTCTAATGAACTTGCCTGATGAGGAAATTGCCAACTTTAAAATTTCAGGGCTAACCACACGGTCAACCAGAGGAATGTCCTCAGAACAGGGATTTATAGTGATAATACTCACACAATTAATGCTGATTCCAGTTACACTCACAGCAATTATATATGAAATAGCATTGATTGATGGGACTTATGCGATATTCTTCTTGTCATTTGTTGGTGTTATTGCCCTTCTTGTAATTTTTAGAATGAAACAAATTGTAAAAATATTTTTCAGAGCTAAAAAGACATATGGGAAGTTAAACCTGATGTTTCTCTCCAAAATCACCGATATTGCCCTCAAGATTCCATTTAATAAACAGGAGTATGAAGTTGAATTTGAAAAGGCATGTGAGAATTCATATGATAAAAACGTTAAGTATATCTTAAGTCAATATTACCTGGGCCCAGTATTATTATGGGGTTTATATGCTGTTGTTCTGATTACATTTGCAATGATCAATTCCGGGTACACTATTGGCTTTGAAACTGACAGTGTAATTGATTCATTTATTATTCTGATATATGTTGCATACTTCATTTCTACCTTGACATTTGTTCCAGCTTTAATTGATAGGTGGCCACGTGCATATGCCACTTCCGTGCGTTTAGAAGAAGTCCTTAATATTGAAGATAAAATCATAAAATCTGAAAACACAACGGATAATCCAAAAGAAATAGAAATTGTTGAGGATGATATTGCTTGTGAGGATAAGGGCATATGGGCTGAAAGAAAAGACATCTTCCAAAAATTCCGCAGAATATTGAAAGACGATAAGGCCAAAACAATAATATCAATGATTTTACTCACGGCATCTACATTGTGCATGGTTTATGCTCCTAAAGTTGCAGGAAAGACGGTTGATTTATTGAGTTCTAACGTGAATTCATCTAACGATTTTGCCATCTACACTAATCTTGCCTTGTTGTTGGCATTATATTCTGTAGGGTATCTGTTTAAAGTACCTCCAAAGAGAATCATGGGAGTTATCGGTGAAAAGGTCGCATATAATTTAAGAATGAAATTATTTGATAAACTTGATGCTGTTGGTTCAGGATTCATTCAGGAAAATTCAAAGGGTCAGATACTATCTAGATTAAACAATGATGTGATGAACATCAGAGAGTTCGTCTCTTCCCGTATTTCTGAAATTTTTGCGCAAATCCTATCGATAGTCCTTGTAATGGTATTGATGGTGATGACAGACTTTAGATTGAGCTTAATATATCTGATGATACTGCCTGTTTATGTGATTTGCTTTTATTTATGTGATTATAAATCTAAATCCTATTACGATGGTCATCAAAAGCATTTGGGGCGATTGATGAGCTATTTTGAAAGAGGCCTGTCAAATCGTGATTCATTCCATGAAAAAGGATTTAAAAAAATCAACCAAACTGTAATTGACTATTATGCCAAATCCCGAAATGTTACTAATTTTATGGAGCCTATTACAACCTTTTTAACAAATGCAAGTAATATAACTGTTTATATGGCAGGTGTTTACTTTTTGTCAGTTAATGAAATACAGCTGGGAACCTTATTGGCAGTTATTATGTATGGACAATTAATGACAAAGCCTATTAAGAAACTAAGCAACTCAATGGCCTCTATTGAAACTGCATTTTCAAGCATCAAGAGGATATTTGCGATTATTGACTATCAAAAAGATGAATAATTGAATTTCAATCATGCAATATGTATTGGACAGCTTTGATTGCTTTACGCAAATGTCTTATCCAAAATACGTAATAACTCTGATGATGTGAACATGCCTCATGATGGAATTCATATGAATTTAATCGATTTTTTAAGGGATAATGAATTGATTTAAATTCTTGGAAATCATACTTGAGAGTAATGAATTAAGTATTTTCTTTCCATTTCAATCAACTTATTATTTTTTTATTGGAGACTTTTGGAGTTTTTCATTAGAGACTTTTATAAATATAATTAATTTCCCAATAGTACATTATCCTAATGTTTACTTTAGTATTTCATGGATATGTTGTTAGTGTGAGAGTATTTGACAAGTAATATTTGTTCGTAAACGAAACAAATTTCACTAAAAGTAGTGGATAATTTAAAGTGTGTCATTCCAACAGCAACAGGAAACTGGCCAAAAAGAATCAAAAATTGAATATCCTGATTCACCATTCCTGATAAGTGATGTTGTAAATGAAGTCAATGAACCAAGCTAATTGATTCACAGCAAAGATTAATTTGATTAGTTGTCTCATTTCTATTTTAATCAATTTTTAGATTTATCAAAAATTTTATATTTTATCTTTCGTTATCATGAAATCTATTCGTCATTACTTTTCATTTAACTGAAAACATATTGATTTTTTTATTTACTTTTTATTGTCTTCATGCGGACAGGTTTTGGTAATGGTTTTTGGTGCGATATTTTATGGGGAAATACAGTCATTTTTGATGATTTTAGGTTTAGTAATCAATATGTTTGCATTATTCCTATTAAGTAGGGATAAAACAATAGTTAATTATTAGCTTTTCAGATATTGGTAAAAATATTGCATAATCAATAGATAAACTAAACAAATAGTTATAACTTTAAATATTTCTAACAATAAAAATTACAATCATGTCAAGAACTTATCTTAAATTTAAAAGTACAAACAGAGAAGAGGAAGAGCAAACAATATTGAGAATTTTGAAAGATAACAAATACAAAAAAAGAGAATCCCAAGGAGAGGAATTTTATCAACATGGATCCGGAATAGTCACATCTCCACAGTTAATTAAATACACATTTAAAAATGATATAATTGTAATAGAATCATGGGTTAGAGACTTTGGATTCCTAGGTGAATCCAGTTTAGAAGGTTCCAGCCAAATATTTGCTAAAAAATCCGCTAAAGAAACATTAAAAAAAATTCAGGAAGGACTGGGGTTAGAAATTATTGAACAAGGAACTTTGTAATAACTGTTCACAGATAAACAAACATTAATTTTAATTTTTTAACAATAATTATGTGTATTGTATAAAAACAAATTTCACTAAAAGTAGTAGATAATTTGAAGTGTATTATGCCAACACTACATGGACCTGGTCAAAAAGAACCTGAAGTTGCATAATTTGATTCACTATTACTCATCGGTGAGGTTAATAATGGTGATGTTGTAAATGAAATTTCAGAGCCAAGTTTCATTGACATACAAACTAGATTATTTTAAAATATTTCGTTATGGTTAAAATTTTTTAAAAAATCTATAATGTTCATGTGTTAAATTATCATTTGGAACATAATCTATTATCAATTGGGCATCTTTCACTGTAAAGATAAGAAGATAATGTTACGATAATTTTTAAATGACTTTTTTCTTAAAAAATAATATTTAAATAATCTACAATCAATTAACCATGTATTGTATGCACCATTTTTATTGGGAAAGTTAATTTATATTCAGTTCCATTTTTATATTCCACTAATTCAATTTCACCGTCCAATTGTTTGGTGAGGCTTTTAATGATTGTGCAACCCAGATTTTTAGAAATGCTCTTAGGATCTTCAATGCCCACACCATTATCTTTGAATGTCATTTGGGCGGTATCTTCATCGATTTTGGTTATGATTTTGGTAATTTTCTTATTTTTAATTGTTTCATCTGGGAATGCATGTTTTAGGGCGTTCATATTTAACTCATCAATGATTAATAATAATGGGGTGATAACTTCAATTGTTAAATTGAGGTCTTCATCAACTATTGATTCAAATTCAACGCTATCGTCCATGCTAACTATATTTCTAATTTGACTGTCTTGGTCTTCTATGAACTCGTTTAGATTAATATTTTTTAAGTCCTGGGTATTATAGGTCTTTTCATGTAATATTGCAAGTGAGGTTAGGCGTGTCTGCATATGGTCGATGATTACATCAGGTTCGTTTCTATATACTCTTTTTTCTAAATTTAGGAAACTGTTGAGAATTTGCAGATTGTTTTTAACTCTATGATGAACCTCTTTTATTAACATGATTTTATGTTCATTAGATTCACGCAATTCTCTCTGCTTATTCATTTCATCGGTAATGTCTGATAAAAATCCGAGGCTATGATTCTTTTTGCTAAATTCAAAGCGTTCAATGTACAGTTCACAGATTTTTTGATTATTTTCATCCCCATTGACATTATATGTGAATGTTTCATCAATTCTGTCCAATTCTCCTTCAATTAATCTGATAATCTGTTTTTTTGTTTCATCTTCAACGATATTGTTGATAACATCACGGGAATGAACATAATCTTTTGGATTTTTATTTATAAAATAATAAAATCCTTCTGAAAATTCAAAATGTTTGGGATTTAGCGGTTCGATTAATAATGCCAGTTTCTTGCTGTTTTTAAAGCCCTGCAATAGGAAATCAACAGGTTTTGTCATGGATTTTTTAGAGTATTGGGTTACATCGTTAAATAAACCGTAACGGCTGATTAGGTTTCCGTTTTCATCGAAGTTAGAATATAGGTTAATTTCAAGATACTTCAAGGTTCCATCATCGGTTTTGATTCTGATTAGGTCTTCATGATGGGTGGTGTCAGTATCCATAATTTTTAAGATTCTTTCAATCAGTTCCTTGTCTTCTGGAATGGCAAGATCAAAAACAATGTTGTGATAATCGTCATAGTCTTCCCTAGGGCGATTTATGATGTTATATATTCCTTGTGTCCATGTATATTTTCCATCAATTCTGCGGTAACTTCCAGTTTGTGTGAAGTATTCCATCATGTTGACTTTATCCTCAGCATACTGAATTTTTTCAAATTCGTCGGAAGTGCCCTTGTCGGTGTTGATGTGGTCTGCAAAAACAAATATCCTGTTCATTTCATAAAGAATCTTGACAATGGTGATTTTGGATAACTTTTCCGTACCGTAATAGAAGACATGTATCACCTTTGTTTCTTGAGATTTATAGACTTCATGGAGAGACTCGTGAAAGATTTCATATAAAACCGGTGAAACCTTGCTTAATAATCTTCCTCGCACATCATCCAATTGGAGATTTCCTTGATTAAGTATAAAGTTTCCCGCTGATTTGATTATAAAATCATTTCCATCGTTATGAGGTATTAAAATGTTTACATCCATGGGGATATTGCTTATGAGCTGTGGATATGGAACTTCATCGACATGAAATTCAAGGGGTGTTGGAGTATATAATTCTTTTTCATTAATATCATAAATACGAAGTTCATCAATATTTTCTAATCTCCTATAATCTTTATACATTTTCATTTAAATTACCCTAATTCCACTTAATTCTTAATATGAGCACTAAAAGTAACTCCATTTTTGGATGAAACATCCTGTTTGAACAATTGAAAATTATTATATCGAATGTTATTATTATATATGGAAATTGTAGTATTTATATTGATGATAAATCAAATTGTACTGATTGAAAAATTATAGATAATGAGGTAACTGATATTTTTGGAATACATGTCGTCATATTTTGGACTTCTGTTTGGACTATATTCCACTTCAGCATCTCGAAGAACCGGGCTGTTTTCAAATTTAAAATCATCCAAAACATGTTTTCTATAACCTATTTATTTCTTTATTTTTTAGTAGACTTTTGCAAAAATAATTTTTCAGATTTTCTTTAAAATTTTTGATTTGTATATCCAATTTTTGATTGGGGCACCTATAGTTAACAATAAAACGAATTTCACTAAAAAGTAATGGTAATAATGGTACTTTTAAGCATTAATTGTTCGTACTATATTAAACAATATTTCTAATTTGTAGTAGATAATTTTTATACTGTTTTACAAAAAGTTAAATGAAGCGGGTCAAGAAATAAAAGTTCTATAATCTGGATTCTCCCCTGCTGATTGGTGAGGTAAAAGAGTGTGATGATGTAAAAGAGATTAATGAATCGAGGGTTATATTGACTCACAAACTAAAATATTTTAATTTTTTTATATTCAGAGAATATTGAAACATGGATAAAAATTAGGTATCTGGGTGATTTAATACTTCTTAAGTAATTTTTTCAAAATATTTAAAAATTATTAAAAAATAATAATATGTTATCTGTTAGATAATTCTTTCTCAGACAACTGAATTTTTATGGAACCTATTATGGATTTTGAAAATAGAAATGGTTTAATAACTTTAATTATAATTATACTGGCTTCTTCAATTACTTTAATCTCACAGAGTATTGTAACAACAAGTTTGCCTTATTATATGAATGATTTTGCAATATCTTCTGCAACCGCACAATGGACATACTCCGTTTTTCTATTGGTGCTTGGAGTAATGATTCCCCCAACAGCATACATTACAAAAAGATTTAAAATTAAAACAATCATGACAACATCTCTTATATTATTCATAATGGGTTCGGTGCTTTGTTTTTTATCAACAAGCATTGAAATGTTGATTGTTGGTAGAATTTTGGAAGCAATGGGAACTGGTATTTTAATGCCGATAGGCCAGATATTAATTTTCAGGATAATGCCCGAGGAAAAATGGGGATTTTTCATGGGCTTGATGGGATTCCTTGTTGGAATTGTACCTGCAATGGGGCCGACAATAGGTGGGATTATAGTTGATTTATATAACTGGAGAGTTATTTTTGAATTTTTGGCAATAATTGCTGTGGTAATCTTAATTTTGGCAATGCTCTTTGCAAACTTCGAGCTTGAAACAGAGAAGTATCCTTTGGATTTTCCTTCATTGATATTGTCAATACTGTTTTGTGTAGGGTTAATGATTGGATTTTCAAATATTGCAGAGTTCGGATTCAGCTTAACTCATGTAATTTTACCAATTATTGTTGGAGCAATATCTTTAATAGTATTTATCAGTCGTCAAAATAAGATTGAAAAGCCTTTGGTCAACTTGACTGTGTTGAAAAATAAGTATTTTGTATATGGGACTGTTTTTGCATCATTGCTCTACTTTATAATGTGTGGAATTAATGTAATTGTGCCTTTGTTTGTTCAAAATGTAGCATATTATTCTTCAACAGAATCTGGACTCATATTGTTCCCTGCAGCAATTATTATGATAGTGTTTAATTTCATAGGTCCTGTATTGGCTGATAAAATTGGAATAAAACCTGTTTTAATAGCTTCATCAATTTTAAATATAATCTGTTTCGCTGCCATGATGAGTTATAATATGAATTCCTCGTTCGAATACCTGTTAATTACTCAGCTAATCAGGGGAATCGGCTGCGGACTTGGTCTATCTCCGGCTATTACTTGGGCAATGAGTGTTGTAGCAGGGGATGTTGAAGATGCAACAGCGATTAACAACACTGCAAGGCAGGTTATAGGTGCAATAGGTTCATCAGTTACGGTTGTGATAATGCAGATATTGGCAAATGGAAATATTACTCACAATCAGCTTTCCGTCAATTCATTTAGCTTAACTTCATTCATGATGATAATAATTACTGTAATATTGTTAATAATAACAATATTCTTCATAAAAAATAAAAGTGACATTGTGGACGGTTAAGATTTTGGTTAAAACATTGTTGGTTGTGATAAATGTTTGTAATTTATGGAATAATTCAAATTAAGTCGAATAGGACTAATCTGAGAGTTATCATGTATTTAAAATATGTTTCAATACATAATTGAGTTTTATATGATGCGATTTTTGAATTAAATGATGTTAATAATCTTGGATAATCAACAAGATTGGTCCAGTAACTGTTTTCTAAATCCTTCCTTTGCTTTCATCATTGTTTTTTCATCGTAAAATTCTTTATTGTTGTCTAAAGTAAATTCAACCAAATCATAAATAACTTTATTCAATGATTTACCTTTAGGGGTTAGAAAGTATTCGTCAGCATCTTTTTTAATCAATCCCTGTTCTTCCATGAATTTCAAGCTTCTGGACAATGCCTTGTTTGACATTTCAGGCCTTTCCTTTTGAAATTCACTAAATCGGGTTTTTCCAAAGAACATATCGCAAATAATTTGCAAAACCCATTTTCTATTGATTATATCAAGTGACAATTCAACTGGACAGTGTGTAAGTTCAAAATCAAAATATGTCATATGGTTTAAAAATTTCTATTTTGTCTTATTTTAATGTTTAGGTGTCATAGCCGTCACTTTAACTTTTTATAGTTATCTATTGAGATAATTAAATATGACATTAAAAGATAATCTTCCAAAAATTGCCCTTGGCGCTTGGGCTTGGGGTAATGATGGAACTTTTGGAAATGAACATAAAATTGAAGACTTAAAACCAATCTATGATAAATCAATGGAATTGGGATTAAACCTTTGGGATACTGCATATGTCTATGGAATGGGAAAATCTGAAGAGGTTTTAGGAGAATTCTTAAAAACTTCCAATCGTGAAGATTTTGTAATTTCAACCAAATTCACACCACAGCTTGCCGAGATGTTTGAGGCAAATGAGGTAACATCAATGTATGAAAACAGCGCAAAAATATTGGGCGTTGAAGACATTGATATTTTCTGGATTCACAATCCTGTCGGAGCGCCTGAATGGACTAAAAAACTGGTTGAAACCGCAAAAGAGCATGACATTAAAATGATTGGTGTTTCAAACCATAATCTCGCAGAAATCAAAGAGGCAAATGAGATTTTAAAAGAAGCAGGATTAAAGCTTGGAGCCGTTCAAAACCATTACAGCCTGTTAAACCGTTCATCTGAAGATTCAGGAATCCTTGAGTACTGTAAAGAGAATGACATAATCTTTTTCTCATACATGGTTTTAGAACAGGGTGCATTATCCGGCAAATATGACACTGAACATCCTTTCCCTGAAGGATCAGACAGGGCAAATGCATATGGTGGAAGTTTGGCAGAAATTGAGGAGTTGAATAAAGCTATTGCAGATATTGCAGAAAATCACAATGCAAAAGTTGCACAATTGCCGATTGCATGGGCAATAGCTAAAGGAACACTTCCAATTGTTGGAGCAACAAAGGTTCATCATGTTGAAGATGCGGCTGATGCAGTAAACATTGAATTAAGTGATGATGAAATTAAGACAATGGAAGAACTGGCAGATAAGGCTAATGTTAATACAATTAGAATTTGGGAAAAAGAAATGAAATAATTTCTTTTCTTTACTTTTTTTTTACCTATGATTTGTGGCATTTTTGCCACTATAACTATTAAAATATTAATGAACAAATAATTTTTCATGGCACTTGAAGAGAAATTGTATGCAAATCAATTTGAAAGAAATATTGTAGGTGGTGCAATTAAATCCATAAGCAATAAATGGACATTTTACATTTTGAAGGATTTGTTTTTGGGAAAAAAGCGTTTTACACAATTTCAGGAAAACCGTCCAAATCTGGACAATAAATCTCTTGCAAGATGCCTTAAATCAATGGAAAAAAACAATCTAATTGAAAAAAAGATTAATAATCATGAAACTGAATATTTTTTAACTTCAAAAGGAATGAAACTGAATAAAGTATTATATGAATTGATTATTTTTGCTTTGGATACTCATGAGGGAGATTTTTACACGGATGATGAGATTACATTTATAAAAGAAACTTATATTGATATTCTTGACGTATGAGTTGTGATAATATGTTTGATAAAAAAATTGTTTTTGTGCTGATTTTCATTGTAGCAATACTGAGTATTTCTGCAGCCAATGCGTCTGAAAACAGGAATAATGCAACTGATGTTGTTGTTAATAATCAATCAATAGCTGACAGTATGCAGATATTCAATGAGTCAAATACTGTTTCAAATGGAAGTACCCAAACAGTATCGACTAAAAGCAATTCAGTGGAACCTAAATCGATTTCACTGTCTGTTTCAAAATTATCAACAACATACGGATCAGGCAAATATTTCAAGGTAAAAGCGATTGACAGCAAAACTAAAAAATCTGTTATGAATGTTAAACTTATTTTAAAGGTATATTCCGGTAAAAAATATAAAAAAATTACTGTAACAACTGATTCTAATGGAATTGCAAAATATTATGCATCTAATTTAGACATTGGCAGTCATAAAGTGACAATTAATGTCAAAGATTCTAAAAAGTTTTCATCAAAGATGAAATATAGTTCGATTAAAATTTCAATGGCTAAACTAAAAATTTCAGCTCCAAAAATCACAGTTTATTATAATGAATCTAAAAGGTACAATATTACTATTAAAAATGGGGAATCCAAAAAACCGATGAAGAATATTAAAGTAATGATAAAGGTTTTTACAGGTAAAAAATATAAGAAGTACTCTTTGAAAACCGATAAAGAAGGAATTGTGAGTTTCAACATGAAATCATTGCCTAAAGGCAAACACAATGTTTTTATTAATATTAAATCAACATCTAAGGTTAAATCGGCTGTTTTAAAAACATATATCAAAACTGTTGCTCGTTCAAATATAATAAAACTTAAAGTCAATAATCATGTTTTAAATGTGAAATTGGAAGATAATTCTGCAGCAAAAGCACTGATGAACAAGCTAAAAGGGGGCGATGTTACAATTCATGCTGAAGATTATGGAGGCTTTGAAAAAGTTGGGGATTTGGGATTTTCACTTCCGAGAAGCGACAAATATATTACCACGTCAGCAGGTGATATTGTGCTTTATGATGGTGATGAGATATCACTATTCTATAATTCAAATTCCTGGTCTTATACAAAACTGGGCAAAGTACAGAATATTGAAGATTTAAAGAAGATTTTGGGGACTGGCGATGTAAAATTAGTTTTAAGTTTAAAATAACAAGTATCTAGGTGATATGATGTCTTTCATTAAAAAAATTTGTTTTATAGTCGTATTGAGTTTAATTGCTTGTACTGCAGTTAGCGGAGATGATAGTATGGATGATTTAGTTAAAGTCAGAATCAATGATGAGGTATTTGATGTTAAATTGGAAAACAATTCTGCAACTCAGGAATTGATTAAAGAATTGAAAAAAGGAAATGTCACAGTTAATGCATCTGAGTATGGGGGTTTTGAAAAAGTAGGGGATTTGGGCTTTTCACTTCCAACAAGTGATGAAAATATTGGTACCAACCCTGGGGATATTGTATTGTATCAGGGAGACAAAATATCCTTGTTTTACGGTTCTCATTCATGGAGCTATACAAAACTGGGTAAAATAGATAATGTTGACTCCAATAAACTAAAGGAAGTTCTGGGATCTGGTGATGTTACATTAGAGTTCAGTTTAAAATGATTATAAATTTTATTAAAAATTATAAAAGTGGTTATAATGGATAATATTGAGATAACAGAAGAATGGGATAAGGTTTTTCCAAAAAGCGAAAAGGTAAATCATGAAAAGGTAACATTCAAAAATAGGTATGGAATAACTTTGGTTGCAGATTTATACAAACCAGAGGATTCTAAGGATAAATTACCTGCTATTGCATGTGCAGGACCATTTGGTGCTGTAAAAGAACAGGTTTCAGGTCTTTATGCACAGACCCTGGCGGAAATGGGATTTTTGACAATAGCTTTTGACCCTTCATTTACAGGTGAAAGTTCAGGAGAACCTCGTGACATGGCATCCCCGGACATCAATACTGAAGATTTTCAGGCTGCAGTTGACTATCTTGTCACATCAGATGATGTTGACAGTGACAGGGTAGGAATTTGTGGAATCTGTGGATGGGGAGGAATGGCGCTAAATGCTGCATCTCTTGATACCCGTATCAAAGCAACAGTCACCTCAACAATGTATAATATGACTCGTATTACTGCAAAGGGATATTATGATGCGGATGATAATGCCGATGCAAGATATGAAATGAAAGTTGCCTTAAACAATCAAAGAACCGAAGACTTTAAAAATGGAGAATATGCAAAAGCCGGAGGGGTCATTAAAGAGGTGACAGATGACTTGCCACAATTTGTAAAGGATTATCATGACTTTTACATTGAACCTTTAGGATATCATCCGAGATCTCCTGGTTCAAATGATGGATGGAATGTAATAGGATGCATGTCATTCATATCTCAGCCGATTATAGCATATTCTGATGAAATCAGAACACCAATTTTAATGATTCATGGAGAAAATGCACATTCCAGATATTTCTCAGAAGATGAATTTGCAAAATTGACTGGGGACAATAAGGAGTTAATGATTATCCCGGATGCAGTTCACACTGATTTGTACTATAAAACTGATGTAATCCCTTTTGAAAAGATTGCAGAATTTTTCAATAAAAACTTGTAAAGTTACTTTTAATAGTAACAATTAGAGTTCGTCCAATAATTATTTTTTTGGATTATTATTGGGCTGACTCTTAAACCATAATTTTTTTAATACATTTGGATAAAATATTTAATCATGAAAAGGATTTTTAAATTCATAGAAAAATATTTTTTCATAATAATTTTACTTGCTGTTGTCATTTCTTTAATTTATCCAAACTCATTTCAATGGGTTTTAAGTAATTATAATGGCATAAATATATTGAATCTTCTTTTAAGTATTGTTCTTTTTACAATGGGTACTACTTTAAAGGCAGATGACTTTGTTAGAGTATTTAAAAATCCTAAAGAAATTTCAGTTGGACTTTTAGCACAATATCTTGCAATGCCTTTTTTGGCACTGGCTCTTGCAAAAATATTTTCTTTAAATGATGCTTTAACTGTTGGGCTCATTCTGGTTGGAACTGTTCCTGGAGGAACTGCATCTGATGTTATTACATTTCTTGCTAAGGGAGATGTGGCTTTATCAGTTTCGTTAACAGCAGTATCAACTGTAATTTCACCAATATTGACTCCATTAATCACATTATTTTTAATTGGTAATCAAATTCAGTTCAATCCCCTTGACATGTTCATTTCAATCATTCAAATTGTGATTATTCCTATTGTTTTGGGATTAATATTAAATTACAAGTTTCCTGATTTCTGTGAAAAATTGAAAGATTATTTGCCAGCAATATCTTCAATTGTAATCTCTTTGATTGTTGCAGGGGTAATTGGTGCCAATAAACAGGCTATCTTAACTTCATCAGAAATAATAATTATTGTCATCATTCTGCAGTATTTCGTTGCGATGTTTCTTGGATTTGCTGCGGGTTATTTGGCAGGAATGGATAAAAAGCAGATTGTTACTGTGGCTATTGAGCTGGCATTTCAAAATTCAGGTTTGTCTACGGGTCTTGCAAAGACTCATTTTCCAAATCTGTCTCAAGCAACAGTTCCTGGAGCATTATATTCTGTGTGGCAGAATTTTGCAGGATCAATTCTTTCATATGTATTTAGAAGATATTTATGATGTTTTTAAGGATTGTTACTGATATAATTCCTTTGAACTGTCATTAACGATTATTTTGTATATTTCTGCCATACCTTATCATCATCGCTGGCTGAAACCTTATTGTCTGCCATTACTCCAACTAAATCATGGGCTGTGTAAGGTTCTTCGAGATAATCCATGTCCTCTGCGGATAATTTTAAATCCACTGCATTTACTGCACCTTCAACATGATGCATTTTAGTTGCACCAACAACTGGTGAAGTTACTTTTTCTAAAAGCCATGCTAGTGAAACTTCGGTCATTGAAACTTCATATTTTGCTGAAATTTCATTTACTCTTTTGATTATTTCCAAATCTTGTGTTTCTGTGTTATGATATTTTAATTTGGCGTAAAAATCTTCTTTCATCCTTTTGGAATCCTCACCAGGCAATCTTGAGAGTCTTCCTGATGCAAGTGCACTGTATGGTGTTAATGCAATATTGTCTGTTTTGCATAATGGAACCATTTCACGTTCTTCTTCACGGAAAATTAAATTATAATGTCCCTGAATTGATACGAATTTATTAAAATCATTTAATTCTGCCATTGCATTTGCTTTTGCAAGTTGCCAAGCGAAACAATTGGAAATGCCGATATATCTGACTTTTCCCTCTTCAATTACTTCATTTAAACCTTCTAAAATGTCATATAGTGGGGTATTGTAATCCCACATGTGATATATGTATAAATCAATGTAGTCCATTTGAAGATTGTCAAGACTTTTTTCAACAAGATTGTGAATATGCTGCTGGCCGGAAACATTATTTTTAATATCCTCTTCTGTTCTGGGCAGGAATTTTGTTGCAATTACAATGTCCTCACGATTAGCATACTTGTTGATTGCTTTTCCAAGGTATTGTTCAGAAGTGCCGTTCTGATAACCGATTGCAGTATCATAAAAGGTTATTCCATTCTCCAATCCTTTTTTAATTACTTCAATTGATTCTTTTTCAGGCAGTGTCCAGGTATGCATTCCTGTTGTGGGATTGCCAAAACCCATGCATCCCATACATATCCTGCTGACATTAAGTTTTGAATTTCCAAGTTTGATATATTTCATAGTAATTAATTTCAATATTTAATTAAATAAGTTTAACTTTAATACTCTATGTTAAATTGAAAATTTTTCTGTAAAATCTAGCTTCACTTTCTAATTAATTATGCTTGAAAGATTTTGTAGTTGATGGATTGTAATCAATATTTTTTTATATATTCTTGAACAAAAGTATAAACATTAATAAATTATTATCATTTTAGGAGGGATATTTATTAAATCAAAACTAATAATTGTCACATTAATTCTTGTTGTTTTAATCAGTTTGCCTTGTGTAAGTGCAGTTGCTGACAATCAAACTGATTTTGAAGTACAAGTTTGTGACGTAATCAAAGAAGAAAGTTTAACGGCTGAAAGTACCGATGTGGGTAATTTCACGGATTTAAATGAGTTAATTTCTCAGTCTGAATATGAATTAATACTGAATAAAGATTATAAATTTAATCCATCATTTGATAAGGATTTTGATGGATTTACTATTTCTAAAGATAATTATGTTGTTGACGGGCAAGGCCATACCATAGACGGTTCTGGTCAAGTGAGGATATTTGTTTTTACAGGATCAAACGTTACTCTTAAAAATATCAATATAATAAATGCTAAGGGAACTAACGGTCCTGCAGCTTATTTTGCTTCTTTAGCAATGGTTGATAATTGTAGTTTTGTTAATAATAGTGCTTCCGGTTCTGGTGGTGCGATTTATTTTAATAAATCTGTTTCTAATTGTAACATCAACTCTACATTCGTAAACAATAGTGCAAAAAATGGTGGTGCAATATACTTTAACGGTCAAACCACAGATGTCACAATAACTGGATATTTTGAAGGTAATGTGGCTGAAAGGGCGGCTGGAGCAGTATTTCTTAAGGGAAAATCTTCAAACAACTTATTTGATGCTGAATTTTATCACAATCATGCGAAAGCTGCAAGTGGTGGAGCAATATTTTTCTATAATCTTGCTGAAAACAATCAATTTATAAGTACTTTTAGATACAATAGGGGTGCTTATGGTGCAGGAATCTTTTTTTATAATAAAGCAAACAACAATAGATTCATCAGTGATTTCAGATTTAATATAGCTGAGTCCTGTGGTGGAGCAATGTTTTTCTTCAATACTTCAAATAACAACAATTTCACAGGTTATTTCGCTAACAACGCCGCTTTAGGAGAAATTGATGTTTTAAATGGTAATGGGGGAGCTATAACCTTTAAAGATACTTCATCCAATAGCATATTCAATTGTGATTTTGTTAATAATACTGCCCTTCTATATGGTGGAGGAGTAAATTACAGGAAAACTCCATATAATATAACCTTTAACAGTAATTTCATTAATAATGCTGCTAAATATGGTGGTGGGGTTAATTTCTTTGAAAACTTTGAAAATGTAGTCTTTAATGGTGAATTCAATGAAAATTCCGCTATGTATGGTGGGGCAATAGCTTGTAAAAATGGAACTGTTGAAAATGTCTCATTTAAAAATAATCGTGCAGAATCCGGTGGAGCAATTTTTGCTTTCGGTAATTTGAATGTAATAAATTCTGAATTTTATAATAACAATGCTTCCCAGCGTGGTGGAGCAATATTTGTCGGAAGTCCTGTTTCTAATTGTAGAATCAATTCCTCTTTCATTAATAATAGTGCATATCAGGGTGGAGCAATATTCTTCAACGGTGAAACTGATAGCAACATAATTGATGGGTATTTTGAAGGTAATGTGGCTGAAAGAATTGGTGGAGCTATATGTTTCCAGGCCAAATCTTGTGATAATGTAATTTCTGCTGAGTTTAATAATAATAGGGCAAATGCTGCCAGTGGTGGAGCGATATTTTTCCGTAATACTGCTGAAGGTAATGAATTTAATGGTATTTTCAGAGATAACTATGCGGTTTATGGTGGAGCAATCTTTTTCTACAATAAAACAAATAATAACAGATTCAATAGTAATTTTAGCTTCAATATAGCTAATTCTACTGGTGGTGCTATTGTTTTTGTTAATACTACTGATAACAATAATTTCACTGGTTCTTTTGTTAATAATGTTGCTTTAGGAGAAAGATCAGGTGATTTAAATGGTAATGGTGGTGCTATAACCTTTAGGGATGTGTCAAGCAATTGTTTATTTACTTGTGATTTCATTGATAATGCTGCTTCTGAACATGGTGGTGCAGTAAATTACAGGCAAACTCCACATAATATTACATTTGATGGTGATTTCATTAGCAATTATGCTAAATATGGTGGTGGAATCGATTTCATGAAAAGTTTAGATAATGTGGTCTTTAATGGTAAATTCAATAATAATTTCGCTGCCCAACAAGGTGGTGCGATTTATATTAATAATTCCGTTTCTAATTGCAGAATCAATTCCACTTTCATTAATAATAGTGCATATCAAGGTGGAGCAATATTCTTTAATGGTGAAACTGATAATAACATAATTGGAGGATATTTTGAAGGTAATGTGGCTGAAAGAATTGGTGGAGCTATATGTTTCCAAACTAAATCTTGTGATAATGTAATTTCTGCTGAGTTTAATAATAATAGGGCAAAAGCTGCCAGTGGTGGAGCGATATTTTTCCGTAATGTTGCTGAAAACAATCAGTTTGAAAGTATTTTCAGAAATAACTTTGCAGTTTATGGTGCAGGAATTTTCTTTTACAATAAAGCAAACAATAACAGATTTGATTGTGATTTCAGGTCTAATGTAGCTAATTCTTCTGGTGGAGCAATCGTTTTCCACAACACTACAAATAACAATAATTTCACTGGCTGTTTCATTAATAACTCTGCTTTAGGTGGAAATCCGGGTAATATATGGAATGGTAATGGTGGTGCGATAACCTTTAGTGATGTGTCAAGCAATTCCGTGTTCATCTGCGATTTCATTAACAACACTGCTGAACATGGTGGAGGAGTAAACTATATGCAAACTCCATATAACATTACATTTAAAGGTAATTTAATTAATGTTACAATTAATGGAACAGATATTGTGTCAGTAAAAGATAATCCAACTCTCACATTAATTAATGTTGATCCTGCACAATTAATTCTCAATGTTTCCAATATTACCTATGGAGAAATTGTAAAGATTTCTTCAAATGTTGTTGATGAAAAGTATGTACCATTAAATGATGGAATACTGTCTGTTATACTCAACGGAGAAACATATTCTGCTAATGTGACTAACGGCACTGCAACTGTAGAAATTCCTAATTTGGATGTCGGAAATTATAATGTTTATGTGAAATATTTAGGAAATGAACGTGTTTTAATTTCACCAGTCACATTCACTGTATCAAAACAAGATGCAATGATTTCTGCTAAAAATAAGGCTTATGTCATTAACTATGGTGGAAAATACAGTATTGTTCTTAAAGATGCAAATGGAAATGTTATTGTGGGTAAAAAGGTTTCATTCAAATTAAATGGCAAAAATCTGGGTTCAGTTGCTACCAATGCCAAAGGTGTTGCAACCGTTAGTTTGTCTGCAAAACTCCTGAAAACATTAAAATCAGGCAAGAAAAATCTTGTCATTCAATTTGCTGATTCAAATTATAATACTGTATCAAAAACTGTAAAGATAACAATAAATAAGGAAAAAACAAAAGTTCTCGCTAAAAACAAAATTTTCAAACAAGCGAAAAAAGTAAAAAAATATGCAGTAATCTTAAAGAACAGCAAGAATAAGGCGATTAAGAAAGTTTATGTTACTTTAAAGGTTAAAGGTAAACTTTACAAGGCTAAAACAAACAGCAAAGGTAAAGCGACTTTCAACCTTAAAAAGTTAACAATAAATGGCAAACATACAGCAGTAATCAAATTCAAAGGAAACACTTTTTACAAGCCAACCACTAAAAAAGTTAAAATAACTGTGAAAAAATAGAGTCATATTCTATTTTTTCTATTCTTTTTTTTTTAAATTCATTGTGATCCCGAATTCTTTTGAAAATATCTTGGGTTTTTGAGGTTATGGTTGAAAATAGCATATTCATCTAATATTTCAATTCATCAGACAATATGTTTTTTTCTGCATAAATGTTAATTCTTATCTGTTATTAAAAAAAGTAAAAAAAATTTGCAAGAATAACTTGCAAATAATAGGATTTATATCAATCTTTGTATTAATCTTCATTTATTCTCATTTTTCCAATTTCTTAAATGATTTGATGATTTCTTCAATACCTTGTCCTTCTTTTGCAGCATCAAATACATTTTTGATTACGTCTAAGATATTGTGTTTATTCTCATTAGGAGATTCAGAAGTTTTTGAACTATCAATAGCCAAAGCAATATCTTCTGCTTTTACAGTTTTTCTTTTTGCATATTTTGAATAGGTAACTGCTTTTTTAGAGACATCTTCTGCGTAATCTTCTAAGTATTCAACTAATGCATCTACTGCATCAGCACTTACTCTTTCAGCGCCAGCTTCTTGGATGATTCTTTTTACAGGAGCCTTAGGAATTGCCATATTTTTCACCTCCTTTATAATAGTTTTATATTATTATATCAATATTGTATTATTAAAATTTTGCCCTATTTATTATAAATTACTTAATTTTCATATAATTAAAAAAGATATTAATTAAAAGATATTCAAAAAATAGGATTATTTTAAAAACTATGTTGATTTTATAATCTAACTTAATTAAAATAGTCTTTACCTTAAATCAAGTATTTATCTTTGAAAATTAATTTAAACAGTAACTGATAACGAAAGTCATTGGGAAAATTGGCTTTTAAAGTTCCTAAATTTTTATTAGGGTTATGCAATTAATATGAAATTGTTATTTTTGGGGCAACATTAATTCCTGGGCAATAGATTGAAGATACAGTTTAGTAAAAATGTTGATAAATGATTCAACATGTTTTTAATTTCTATATAAAAATAATTTATCAATAAATCAATTTAATAAAAGTACAATTTTAAACTGAGATAATCACTGGTAGGCATGTTACATAATGCCTCATGCTATTAAAAGAAAAAATCAGTAGATGTTAATACATCTACTTGACGGTTAGTTTTGCTTTTATTTTTTTTTCTTTGTAATATTTGCTGCCATTATATTTTATAACTGCAGTAAATTTACCTTTTTTTGTCAACTTGGTAATTTTAAAGATTGCTTTACCATAGCTATTGGTTGTTGCATGGTATGTTTTACCATTAACCTTTAATATGATTTTTGTTTTTTTCATTGCTTTGTTTTTGTTGGTTTTTAAAATTACCTGATATTTTTTGGTTTTAATGGTTCTTTTAAATGACTTTGTCTTTGCAGTCAGTTTTGGAGTTGCCTTTTTAACAGTGATTTTAACAGATTTTGTTGATTTGATATGATTTGTATCTCCTGCAAATGTGATTATTGCAGTGTATGATGTTTTTGGAGCCAAAACATTTGTTGTCAGTTTGGCATTCCCGTTTTTATCTGTTGTTACTGTTTTTGTACTTTTGATTTTAACTGATATTTTTGCACCCTTAATCGGAGTTGAAAATTCATCTTTTAAGGTCATATAAAGATATTTTCCTCCATTATAAACTGTTGTCAGCCCTGAAGCGGTGATTTTTGTTGAGAGTTTATTAATCTTTAAAGTAATATTGGATGTGACATCAAATTCTGTTGCATTAATGACTGCAAAATATGACCCTGCATCCAATCTAGACATCCAGTGATCACCGCTCAAGATATGCTCTGATAGAATTAAAACATCATTTTCATATACCTTGATTTGAATATCGCTGTCAGTTATCTTAAATCCGCTTTTAGCTGTAAGGTTAAATGTCACTTTATCATCTGAAATATAAACGGAAGTGAAATCAGAAACATTTAAGTCAGGTTTGAGAACATCGGTGTCAACAAGAGTATCACAATCAGTTTTGAAAATACAACTGTCTGCCAATCCATCAACAATGGCACCGCCCTCTGGTGCACAATTATTTTTGAAAATGCAGTTGACAGCTGACAATTCACAGCCGGCACCTCCCCAGCTGGAGGCATAGTTTGTCTCAAAAATACACTTTATGGCAGAACCTATATTAATGGCACCACCGTACATTGCCGTATTGTTTTTAAAAGTACAGTTTAAAGCAGAAATTCCATTCATAGCTCCGCCGCAGGCATCTGCCACATTATCAGTGAAGATGCAGTTTTTAGCATAACCGTTGGATATAGCACCTCCACTTGAAGATGCATAGTTTGAGGTGAAAGTACAGTTTATAGCACTGCCAGAATATAGAGCTCCACCATAGCTTGCATGATTATTTTTGAATGTGCAGTTTATTGATGTGGTGTTTCCCCAAACTGCACCGCCGTCACCAAATACATTGGAATTTATAAAAACAATGTCTCTGAATACAACATTACTTGATAGAACCTTAAAAATACGGACAGAATTTTCGCCGTCCAAAGTAAATCCGTTGCCGTAAATAGTTAAATTATGGTCTATGGCAATTCCATCTTTAAAACGGGCATCTGTTATGAAATAGTAATTGTAACTTTTATTCAGATAGATAACTGATTCATTAGTGCTGATTAAATCATATAAATCAGAAAATGAACTTAAACTTTGGCTGTCAAAAAATGTGACATTGATGGTATCATTGACTGTATTGTTGGTGAATTTGGAATCTGTTGAAACCTTGGCGTTGGAGACGGCCCCGCCAATATCTGCAACATTATGGTTGAATGTTGAGTTGACTGCTATGATTTTAGACATTGCACCTCCATTGGCTGCACAGTTATATTCAAACAAACAATCTGCCACAGAGGAATCATAAACTGCTCCTCCCTCTTTTCTTGCACGATTATTTGTAAAATTAGAACTGAAAACAATACCTCCGAAGATTGCTCCACCATTTTCAGAGGCACAGTTTGCATAAAACTGACAGCATGATGCATTGATTTTATAGCCTGCCCCACCATTTGTGGCAGAATTGTTTTTGAAAATGCAGTTAATAGATGTTTTACCATCAGCATAAATTGCTCCACCTTCATTTGCATTATTATTGATGAATATGCAGTCTTTGGTGGAACTTCCATATATGGCACCGCCCCATTCTTCAGCACAGTTGGAAGTGAAGGTACAATTTACAACAATGGCTTTTGCTCCATAGATTGCACCTCCGTTAAATGCAGAATTATTTTTAAAACTGCAGTTCTCAAATGAACTGCTTGATACATATACTGCACCGCCATTAACTTCAGCCCAATTGTCTTTAAAGCTACAGTTGATATACTTTCCGTAAGCGGAAGCGCCACCAACTGATGCATGATTCTCATTGAAACTGCTGTTTATACAGGTACACCCGTGAGTTGCAGCTCCCCAATTAGCCGAATTGTTTGTGAATATACACTTTATTGCTGTAGTTTCACCATAGATGGCTCCACCGTCATTTGCATGATTATTCCTAAAAATACAATCTATTACTGTTGCTTTTCCTTTAATTGCCCCACCTTCATATATATTCTTTCCATTGACAAAAACTATGTCTTTAAAAACAACGCTACCTATATTGTCATACACAAGAAAGATACGGGCAATGCCTCCGCCGTCAATTGTTGAACCGTTACCGTAAATGGTCATTGCACGCTTTATATAGATTCCATTTTTTAAACCTGAATCTGTATCATTGTTGAATGTATAATTGTCATCTAGATAGATTTCAGAACTTGTGGTATTATTTATCTTTGTATATAAATCCGAAAATGTTTTAGAATCTTTTAAAATGGAATTGGTATATTCAA
Source organism: uncultured Methanobrevibacter sp. (assembly GCF_902764455.1). NCBI lineage: Archaea > Methanobacteriati > Methanobacteriota > Methanobacteria > Methanobacteriales > Methanobacteriaceae > Methanobrevibacter > uncultured Methanobrevibacter sp. The sequence continues at coordinate 36,264 of NZ_CACWVY010000009.1, read as the reverse complement.
CACACTCTAAATCATTTGGATTTTCCATAATTTCAGTTGTATTGTCAGCCGCACATGACGTGGAAATGGCTAAAAGAAAAACAACACCTATTGCTAAAATCATCACTTTTTGATTAAAAATCATTTCACCTCCTTACAATAATTCATATTATGTCGTGATTTAATATATTTGTTTTCAAAAATAATTTAAAAGATAAATATTTTTTACATATTCTGAAAAACTTTGAATGATTGAATAATATTATACGAAAAGATGATGTTGATGATTGTGGAATTTAAATAAAAATCTAAAAAAGTTTTTTTTAGTAAAATCGGTTTTTTCTTGTTTTTAACATTAATTTGTATTAATTTCATGTATTTTGTTGTTTTTTTTGGGTATGAGTTCATATTGTATATAATTTTAACTTGTTGATATTGTGAGTAATTTTTGTTCGGGGTGTGTCTTTTTTCAGTCCATTTGTTTACATCAATGGTTTTCAAAAGTAAATGTCAGTGACATTTTGGAATTGTGTTATTCCAGTTCTTTTATAGTCAGTCAAGATTTTGAATAGTTTTTTATATAATTATTATGTAATATAATATTATAATCCATTGAAAGATATTTAACGTAAAATGGGAATGTTAGGGACATGTCTAAGAAAGTTACTCTCAGTTTGTTTTTGATGGCTTTTTCACTGTCAACATTTTTAAGTATTGCAGGTATAATTCCATTGATTGCAGAATATTTCAGCGTTCCGATAACTATGGCCAGTCTGTTCGTTGCATTGTTTGCGCTGATATTAAGTGTTACAGGTTTATTCTTGCCGTCCTATTTTTCCAAATATGAAAGAAAGAGATTTTTCATAATTTCTTTATTGGTTTTCATATTAAGCAGTTTCCTCCAGATTTTTATTGATAATTTTTATCTTGCCTTGTTAATCAGGTTGATTCCCGCATTCTTCTATTCATCGGCAATCAGTATTGCCTTAACTGTAATGGGCGAATTGAATCCTGATAGTGTTAACAAGATTGTTTTAGGTGTGTCTGCAGGATCCATATTGGGATTGTCAATATCCACACAGGTCGGTGTGACATTCGGATATCCTTTTGTAAATGTATGGCTTTTTATGGTTAATGTTTTGGCATTGGTTGGAATTTGGCTGCTGCTTCCTGAAATGGAAGGTCACCCAAGCAATCCCATTGAAAACTTCAGTTTTGCAAAGGAAAAACGTTTTTTAGTATCCCTGCTTTTCACTATATTTATAGGTGTTGCAATAAGTATGATTTACAATTATTTTTCCACTGTATTGGCAGTTCTCACCAAGGTTCCCGTTGACTCAATATCAACATTTTTATTCGCCAACGGTATAGCGGCCGTTTGTGGAACAAGTCTTTTTGGATATTTCATTAATAAATGGAACAATCTTCCAATTGCAATTTATCCGATTGTTTTTGCAGTTGTTGTTATATTTTTAGGTCTTGGAATCGAGGTGCCTGGATATACATTCGTATTATTGATTATTTTTGGACTTTTGGATGGTTCAATGCATACGATTTCTCAATACTGGCTGAGCTCATCAATAAGGGAAGCACCTGAGTTTGCAAATGGAGCATACTTGTTTATCAACAACATGAACAGAGCAGTCGGAATTTTCATCGGGGGAATCTTTGTTGATGCAGGATCTGGGCTTTTGCTTCTTATCACTTCAGTGGTATGTTTCATTTTGGCATGTCCGACAGCAGTATACAGAATTAGGAATTTTCCAAATTTAAGATAAATTTTCTGATTGAAACAAAAGCATTTTTAAAAGATAAATGGGAAATATTTTAACAAAATATGTATTGCTGGATAAATATGAGCATATGTTGGATTTTTGATGATTGTAGTTTTAAGATAAAAATAATTGTGTTCTTGACTTCGCAATTCAATTCCCACTGTGAGTGAATATTGCAGGTATATAATATAAATTTTATTAAATTGTACAATAATTTTTATATTTTTTTAATTTTTTATTTTTTTTATTAATTATATTTTTCAATGTTATAATTATGGAAATTTTGTATATTATTCTGTTCAATTTTGATATTTTTTTTAATTTTTTCCGACTAAATTATAATTGAATTTTTTTTTTTAAAAAAATTTTCAATAATTTAAATAAATATATTAATTTTATAATATTTTGTTTATTTTAAGAATTATAAATTAAATAATGTTTAAATTATATCAACAAATTTAAATATTATACAAATAAAATTATTTATTATAGGCTCGTTTATGGAAATGATATTATGACTAAAAAGAAAAAAAATTTAAATGTTGAATCTGAGGAAGATTCAAATTTTGAAGTATTAACTGCCAAGGAAGTATCTAATAAATACACCGTTGCAGAATTAAGAGTCATCTTAAAAGAAAACGGTCTAAGTACTTCAGGTAAAAAGAAAGATCTCGTTGAAAGAGTTTTACCTATATTGAATGATGATTTCGGTGAAGCATCCAATGAAGAAAGTGAAGTTGAAAAAGTAGATTTATCTCCTCAAGTTGCTGAAGACCCTGTAACTTCTGCACTTAGCGGCTTTGGGATTAATTATGATGAGTTAGCTATTAAGGACAAAATCTCCGAGGGAGGGGATACCAGCTTAAATATTGAAGGTTTTACCCAAAACGGTTTGAGCATGTCTGATTCCACTATGTCAATTGTAGCTGCTTCAGATTCTTCAAATGTTGATTTAAAAATGAATATTCCTGAAGTTTCCTATACTGACTTTGAAAGTACTGTATTTACATTTAAAGGTCTTGATTTATCTATTCTGCCAAGTTCAGTTTCAAAAAGTCTTGAACTTTCAGCACTTTTGAATAGTTTGGAGGTAATAACTGAAAGAGATTACATAAATTTAAAAGACCTTGATTTCATATTCAAAGCTTTCCCTGATGAAAACGGTATAACTTTAGATGTTAAAATAAGCAACTTTTTATATCCTAACTTTAATAATGGAACTTTCAACTTTGAGAATCTTGACTTCAATATGGCAATAGGAGCGGACGAACAAAAACTAAATATATCCATAAACTTACCTTCATTAAATCTCATAAGCAAAGACTATAAGGTAAGCGTATCTGATTTAAATCTGAATATTGCACTTGCCGATTTAAATTTATCCGATCTTGAGTTATCTGTATCCATGGCTGATTTCAAGTACACAAACTTTGATGATGTTCATGTTAATATGGATAATGTAAATGTGTGTCTTGACCCTATTGTAGATGCAAGTAGTTTTGATGTAGTTATTGGTATGGATAGTTTTGATTTTGTTGGTGTAACTTTCGATGAATTGTTCCCAATGTTAAATATTGATTGTGTTAACTTTAAAAATACTACTGATGATGGTGAATTCCCTGTTAATATGGTTGGTCATATATCTCCTTTAGATGTTTATCAAATGGATTTATTAGCCCTTGCTGCTCTTTTAAGTTCAGGATTTGATATTGATACTTACACTAGGAATATGTCTAGCTTTTATAAAGGTTCCTTCGTCGATGCTGATGACATGTCTAGTGCAGGCATATCAGATTTAGCCTCTGGTATAGCAGGCATATTTGAGAACTTTGATTATTCAAGTTTAGACTCAATTGTGCTTGATTTATCAGGATTGATTGATTCCGCAGGCATTGATTTAGCCGAGTTTGGTATTGACCTGTCCGATTATGATGTGTCTGCAATCAGCGTGCCGGAAATTGTTGATGCATTGAATAATTCCGTGTTTAGCATTCCTGCCATTACATCTGTTTTAAATTTATTAACTAGTGGCTTAGAAAATATTGACCTGTCCACTATAGTAATTAAAATAGACTTTGAAAACTTTGATATATCAGGTTTATTAGCTAGTCTTAATTTATCCAGCGAGGATATTTCTGCTATTTTAGACATGCTAGAAAATTCAGACCTTGACTTAGGAAAAATATTTGAAAACTTTGATTATTCAATTTTAGACACAATTGTGCTTGATTTATCAGGATTGATTGATTCATTAGGCATTGATTTGGCTGCTTTAGGTATTGACATAGAAAATCTTGATTTATCTGCAATTAGATTGTCAGAAATTATGGCTATCCTAGATACTTTTGAGTTTGATATGTCCACTATTTCCGCAGTGTTAAAATTATTAGGTATTGACGTTGATGAACTTGATTTGGAAGGTTTAATAAAAAGTTTTGATGCTGAAAACTTTGACATATCTGCTTTATTAGCAAGTCTTAATATATCCCTTGAGGATATTTCTGCTATTATTGACATGTTCAATAATTCAGACCTTGACTTTGAAAAAATATTTGAAAACTTTGATTATTCCTGTTTGGATGCAATTGAGCTTAATTTATCTGGATTGATTGATTCATTAGGCATTGATTTGGCTGCTTTAGGTATTGACCTGTCTGATTATGATGTGTCTGCAATAAAATTGTCAGAAATTATGGAAATATTTAATAATTCTGAGTTTGACATGGCTACTATTTCCGCAGTGTTAAAATTATTAGGTCTTGATGTGGAAAAACTTGATTTAGAAGGTTTAATTACCAGTTTTGATGCTGAAAACTTTGACATGTCCAGTTTATTAGCCAGTCTTAATTTAGAAAAATTGGATATTGAAGGCATTACCTCCATGTTTGAAAATTCAGACATTGATTGGGAAAGCATGTTTGAAAACTGTGATTATTCAAGTTTGGATGGAATGGTGCTTGATTTATCAGGATTGATTGATTCCGCAGGCATTGATTTAGCTGAATTTGGTATTGATGAGTCCGATTATGACTTCTCTGCAATTAGTCTGCCAGATCTTATCGGTATCTTTAATAATCCTGATTATGACATGTCCGAGTTTGACTTATCCAGTATTGACATTGGCGGACTTGATGTGTCCAGTTTAATTGCCAGTTTTGATGCTGAAAACTTTGACATATCTCCTGTATTAGCAAGTCTTAATATATCAAGCGAGGACCTTTCTGCTATTATAGAAATATTCAATAATCCGGACCTTAATTTAGATGCTGTATTTGAAAACTGTGATCATTCCTGTTTCGGTGCAATTGAACTTAATTTAAGCGGTTTAATTGATTCATTAGGTATTGATTTAGCTGATTTAGGCATTGACCTGTCTGATTATGATTTATCTGCAATCAAATTGTCAGATCTTATTGATATCCTTAATAATTGCGAGTTTGACATGTCTACCCTTGCGGCCTTGTTAAAATTAGTGGGCGTTGATGTAGATGATCTTGATTTGGAAGGTTTAATAGCCAGTTTTGATGTTGAAAACTTTGACATATCTGCTATATTAGCTGGTCTTAATTTATCCAGCGATGACCTTTCAAAGATTTTAGAAATATTCACTAATTCTGACATTGATTTAGATGCAATATTTAGAAACTTTGATTATTCCTGTTTCGGTGCAATTGTGCTTGATTTATCTGGATTGATTGATTCATTAGGCATTGATTTGGCTGCTTTAGGTATTGACCTGTCCGATTATGACGTGTCTGCAATTAGCTTATCTGACCTTATTGATATCTTCAATAATTATGAGTTTGACATGTCTACTGTTGCAGTCTTGTTAAAATTAGCAGGTCTTGAAATAGATGACCTTGATTTAGAAGGATTAATAAAAAGTATCGACTTTGAAAATATTGACATGTCTGCTTTATTAGCCAGTTTCAATATATCCCTTGATGACCTTACTGCTATTTCAGAGATGTTTGAAAATCCAGACTTTGATTTAGCTGCTATGCTTGAAAACTGTGATTATTCCTGTTTAGATGCAGTAGTGCTTGACTTATCTGAAGTGGTTGGTTCAGTGGATATTGATTTTGATAGTTTGGATATTAATTTGAAAGGTTATGACCTCTCTGAAATTAGATTGTCAGATGTTATTGACATATTACGTAATTCTGAATTTGTCATGACTGCTGCTAACGCTTTGTTAAAAGTAGGTTATATTAACTGGGATGAACTTGATATGTCCGGACTAATAGTTAGTTTTGATGTAGATGAACTTGATATGTCTGCTTTATTAACTAGTCTGGATGTAGCTGGATTTGATATTGAAGTTATTTTATCCATCTTGGATATGTATGGTTTTGATTTATCAGAATTCTTGAATCAGTTCTTAGGCATGTTTATGAAAACTGCCGCTCCTGAAATTGCAGATTCTTCTGATGATAAATAGGTATCTTGAAAGATAATATCTGTATAATTCAAGACAGTAAAGGAAAATCCAATAAGTTTAAGGAAAAATAGTAGTGGAATAATTTTCACTATTATTAATTATTTTTTTTTAAAATCAAATTTAAATTCGTTTAATTCTAATTTTATAAAAATTTTACTTTCTAATTTGTAATTCAAAATAGATTTTTACTAGTTGATACATTCAAAACAACTCTACTCATTGTATGGGTCTAATTCACCCATTATTGTTAAGGCAATACTTCTGATAAATAAAAGAATGTTGGTAATAAGTTAATGATTAAGGCAATGTAAATGAGAGATAAACTCTCATTTGTTTTCAATCTTCATATCCTTCAGCCGCAGTATCAGAACAAAAACAATTGCCATCAGTATGGCTGTTACTATCATTACGAATGCCATGGCCTCCTGAATAATGGTGTTTAGAATGTCCACTTCAACACCGTTTACAGTATCCATTTTTTCAAAGCTATCAAAAACTTCAATCTGGAATGTTTCATTATCTGAATATTCTGGGGCATAGATATCGACTGCATTAGAAATGCCTCCAAAAACTCCAAGAATTAGAATTATTCCGATAATTGCTGTACCCATTGACTCTCCTAATGATTCTCCTGTTGAAGTAACACCTGATGCATTATTTTGACTTTCATCAGGAACATTGGTTAATGAAATATCCACACTTAAACCCATTATAAAACCAAATCCTGCTCCTAATATAAACATTCCTGGTATGAACTCTAGAGGTGAGGTATCCAGTCTAAACTGATAGCTTAAAATCAGACATCCGATGATTGACATTATACTTCCTATTGCCATGATTTTCTTGTGACTCAGTTTTTCTGATAATGCCGGAGCCAGCGTTGCGAAAATAAGCAATCCAATAGTCAACGGAAGTATAGTCAAACCAGTATTGAATGCATTTAATTTCAATACGCTTTGCAGATAGAGAGAAACTGCAAACAATCCTCCCTCCATTATAAGATAGCATAATATCATTATGGCGGTACCCACACGTAAGTTTCTGTCCTTAAATAATTCAATATCAAGCAATGGCACTTTACCATTCCTTTTTCTTCTGAGTTCAAACCATGCAAAGGTTGCCAAGACAGCCATGCCCAAAATTATTACAGCTATGCTAGTATTAAAATCATGAGTAAGGGATAAAATACCAATAACTAACAAAATAAGGCCTATAAATGAAATAATAGCACCTGAAATGTCCAATTCACTTTTAGATTCAGTCGGTTCGAAATGAGGTATTCTGTTTTGCAGTACTAAAATAAGGATAACGATTATTAATTCGCATGCAAATCCGTATCTCCAACTTAAGAATGTTGTCATAACTCCTCCGAAGAGTGGGCCGATAGCAGACGCAAACGCACCCATAACACCAACGATTGCCAAAGAAATTGTACGTTTCTCACCGGAATATGTTCCACTTACTATAGAAACGGTGGCAGGTAGCATTAATGCCCCGGCAATACCTTCTATCACTGCCCATCCGATAAATAATATTTCAGCACTGGAACTTATTGCTGCAATCATTGTACCGATACCGTAAAGTACAGCACCGATTAAAAACAGTTTCTTTTTACCAACTATGTCCTGAAGCTTGGCACTGAGCAACATGAATGCAGCAGTGATGAGAGTATAAAACGACATGATTGTTTGAACGGTACTCACTTCAGTATTTAAATCAGCAACAAGTTGAGAAATACTTACATTCATGAATGTAGCATCTAAAGCTATAATAAAGGAAGCAAGGGCTACCACTATAAGTGGAATCCATGAATGTTCATTAATTGTTTTATTCATATTTGTCATCTAAATCACATTGGTTTTAACAAATGAAGGAATACTAACATTCATGAATGTAGTATCCAATGTTATAATAAATGAATCCAAACAAACAATAATTAAAGGAATCCAAGAAGGTTCCTTGATTGTTTGATTGATATAAATATGTAACTCGTTCATATATATAATGTTGGATGTTCGTTTGAGATTAAATAGTTCTCATCAAAAAAATAATAATGAAGGTTGAAATTAGAGATTAACATCCGACTCTCTAATTCCTTTGTTTTAAAAATTAATAGTATTTCGTAGCGAAAGATAAAACCATGACTGCCATGAATGCGATAATGAAAACCATCGCATACTTGTCAAGTTCATCCTTATTCCTTTCCAGTCGCCCTATCCTAAATGTTCCAATAATTGGGAACATGGCAAATAAAGGTACGAAATACCGTGTTGAAAGACCTAGATTTAACTTTCCAACACTTGCCCATGTCAAAAGCTGGATGAAGCAGGTTCCAACATATATTATCAGTACAATGAATAATGCTCCAATTTTGGTCTTTTTGTCGAATTTTATTTTTTTCGGATAGGCAAGTAACATCACAGCCAAAAACAGCAATAATGTAGCTACTATCAAGTGGTAGCTGTCTGAATAATGTGTCTTTTGGGCCGCTCCGAAGAAATTGAATGTGCCGTATAGAATCTTGGCTATGTTATATGTGAATATCTGGGTAAAGAACCTTCCAATAAATATCGGATGTGTCATGACATAGTTCATCTGTCCTGTCGGATCGAGGTACTTGAGTCTGGATCTCCAGGAATGCATAAGTGCAGGTTGTGAATATCTGCTCCATAGAACTCCGATTATTCCGACAAGGGCTATACATAAAATCATATATGGGATGATTTTTTTACCTTTTTCAAAGTTGTCGAATGGAATCAGCAGCAATAGGAATATTAATGCCAGATACGGTAACTTACAGAGGCCTAGAATCAGGCATAATGCAGAGAATATTACCACTTCCTTGACTCCAAGCGAGTTTTTCTCGGCTTTATATAAGTATAGGAAGTATGCAATGGCAAGTATTGCAAGACCAATTATCATGGAATCTATACTTAACGAAGATGCCTGATAGATTGAAATTGGTATACATGAAACGGCAAGCAAAGGCATTTTTAAAACGGGGGTCTTTTTAATAGCCAAAGATATTAATCCTGCATAAAGCATAAGATTAAGAATCCGTCCAAGCCACAGCATCCAAACTACGTTTAAATCCAATAATTTGGCAATGTCCATACCTATAGCTTGAGGAAGGTATCCGTAAAACGGATTTTGTTCGAAAGCGGAAACGATTATTGTTGGAGTATAATCAATTTTTTGCGTATCATAAGGCGTATTATACACAGTTACACCCAAGGGATCCGTTAAATAATTTACTGCTTCAATAGATACGAATCCAGCACCTTTATTATACACTGCCGCCTTATGGGATGATGATACATTGTAAGCCCTGTCAACACCTAAATCCTCTCCTGTCCAGTGAGGAATTATTATTCCTCTTGAAGTCAACTCCGCTCTTGCAAGATGTTCTGTTTCGTCACTGACATCGCAGAGTGGCACTATAAATGATGTAATAATTCCAAAGCATAGTATAATTACAAAAGCAACCTTGTACAATTCCTTATCTGAATTGTGCATGAAATAATACACTATGCAGAGAATCCCCAAAACCGCAACAAGTATTAATGTGTTAATCTCAAAATTTGGGTGCAATACATTTTTATATGTAATGGTTGAAAGACCCAAAACAATTATTAAGATCAAATAAATCAGCCAATACTTTTTTGATGAAATTAATACATCCTTAAATTCATTTAAACTCATTTTTCCCCTCTAAATCAAATAATATTTTGTTGCAAAAGCCAATATTAAAGTGGCCATAAAACCAATGATGAAAATCATTGCATATTTATCATAACTCTCCTTGAATTCATCCAGTTTTCTTATGCTGAATGGCACTATGATGGGAAGCAATGCAAACAGCGGTAAAAAGTACCTTGTACTGACTCCTATATTTGTATTTCCCACATCTGCCCATGTCAAAAGCTGAATAAAGCATGTTCCAACATATACCATTAGCAGTATCAGAAGCGAACCTAATCTTGCCTTCGAATTGAACTTGGATTTATTTGGATAGAACAGTAATGTGAATGCCAGAAATATCCATAGGAATACTGTAATGAGTGTATAATGGTCTGAATAATGATATGCGCTGCCTGCTGCAAAGAAATTGAACAGACCATTTACTGTAATGCCTAAAGTTTGTGTGAAAATCAACCTTAAAAAGTTTAAAATGGCAAGTGGATTGTTTATCAGATATTCTGCCTGCAATGCAGGGTTCATATAATTAAGTTTTGATCTCCATGAATGCATCAAAGCAGGTTCGGAATATGTGCTCCACAATACTCCTGCAAAGGCAACAATCAAAATGCCCAAAAGCATGTACCTTAAGATATTCTTATCTTTGAAGTTCTCCTTAGGAACCAGCAATATCAAAAACACGAATGCGAGATAAGGCAACTTGCAAAGACCTAAAAGCAATGAAAGTCCGCAAAATAGCGCAACATGTTTGGTATCAAGAGATTGTGGACTTGCCTTATACAGATATAGGAAATATGCTATTGTAAGTATGCCCAAACCGATTACCATTGAATCTATACTTACTGAAGCGGCCTGATAAATCGAAAGAGGTATGCAGGCAACGGCCAAAAGCGGAATTTTTAACACAGGTGCCTTTTTAATAGCCAAAGAAATTAAAAATGCATAAGAAATTAAATTGAATATCCTGCCAAGCCAAAGCATCCAAATTACATTCATATCAAAAAGTTTGGCTAAAAAAACACCAATTGCTTGAGGAAGGTATCCGTAAAACGGATTTTGCTCAAAGGCGGATCCGTCAAGTATTGTTGAATTGGAAATCTTGTCTGTATCTCCGGGCGTGTCAAAAACAGTATTTTCCCGGTTGTTTAGGAAAAACATATGGCTTTCCGATGTCCTGAAACCCACATCCTTATTAAGTGCGGTGCTGTACTTTCCTTCAGAAGTATGGTTGTACAATCTGTTGAGATTGTTTGGACCGCTCTCCCAATGGGGGAATATCACTCCCTGAGACGTGATTTCTGCTCGTGTAAGATGCTCCAATTCATCGCTGACATCTACAATAGGCACAATTAATGAAGACATCATTCCAAAACAAAGTATGATTACAAATGCAACCTTATACAGTTCATTTTCAGAGTCATGCATGAAATAATAAACAATGCAGATTATACCCAATACTGCAACGATTAAAAATGTGGTTATAACAAACTCTGGCTTCACGAAGTTCTTTGCTGAAAGTGTAGACAAGCAGGTAATAGCAATGAATATTAAATAGATTAACCAATACCTTTTGGATTTTATAAAAATCTGACTAATACTCTCCAAAGTTATTTCCATATCTTTATTTTTCTAGAAGATATTATATAAATTTTTTTTAAAAAATTCAGTAAATAGTATTAAATTAATATTTATACCTGTAAATGTGAAAACAATATTTATTCAGTATTTAAATTTTTATTGTCATTTTTGAACTTCTTCTTATAAATTGAGTAGGGGATTCTTAGGATAATATGTTAATGTATATGCTTTTATAGTGATATTCATAAAATTAGATTTAAAAAAAACTTTTATGTGGGTTATAATAATATTTACAATAATTGAATTAAAAAAATAATAATAAAGTGTAAAACATGATATGTAATAAGTCCATAATCATGAACAAGATAAATCACTTATCAGTTTCACCACTTTTTTTAATATTGCCTAAATTTGTTTTCAGTATTCTGTAGATGTTTTCAGCACCTACAATTTCTTCATCGGGAAGATTCCATTCTGAAGGATATAAAATAAATGGTTCGGATTGGCTTCCTCCAACTCCTCCATGGCTTCCAACCAGCTCTTCAAAGGCACAAACCTCATCATTTTCAGCATCATAAAAGCTGTTGACCAAAATGTCAGGTGTGTATTTAAATGAACTGTTTCTTTTTAAATGTTGAACAATATTGTTTCCAAATCCTTTGAGTGGATTTTCTCCTTCAATTTCATCAGTATCCAGGTAGTATGTTCCGTTTTTACCTATTGCCATGTCTCCTTTTTGTGATGAACGGACTAAAACAAATCCTATGTATTCATTATCTATGATTTTATTAATCATATCTGGAAACTTTTCGTTGATTTCTTCATATGTTAGTCTGTGGCCCCATTGGGTTAGATAAATCATAGCCAGATTTCCAGAGGCAAGAACAACGATTTCAGATTCTAATAACTTTTGTTCTTTATACGCTTTTCTTTTGTTTTTAAAGTATTTGATTTTATCTGAAAATGGAATGTATACCTCCGCAAAATGGTCTTCGTTTGAAGACATTTCCGCATACATGTTAATGTCTTGAGGAATCAGCGATTTGATAAAGTCTTCAAATGATTGTCCGTATCTCTGTTTGAATGTTGCACCATTAGTCTGACCATGATCTGATTGAATTACGAATTGATATTCTCTTGGAGAATATTTGTTTCCATTAAACAAACGTTTTATCTGTTTATCCATTCCTTTAAGGGCAAACCATGCATCTTCATCTCTAACTCCGGAATGGTGTGCAATTTCATCATAACCCAGATATGTGGAATATGCAACATCTATATCTCCAATCATCATGTCCCCAATTAATGTTTCGGTGTTGATTTCTCTCATGAATACATTTGTTCCGGCTCTTGTTGGAATATATGCGATTCCTCGTGAAATTCTTGGTCTGATGTTTAATATTTTGTGTTTCAATTGGGAATATATTTCATGAATCATATCTTCAATGAGCAACACGACTATACGTGCGAAATTGTTGGGATTTGAAAAAATGGAATACCATGCGTTGTTATATAGTTTTTTCATATCTGTTATTTTACTGAAAGTGAAGATTACATTGTCTGTATCCCCTGAAAATAGATTGGATCTGCTCGCTCCATTTTCAACAAGCAATCCATTTCCATCAGATATTCTTTCTTCAAGTATTTTGACTTTTGTAACTCCTGAACATTGCATTATTTGATTGTCATTTTCTTTTTCAACCCATCTAAAAGCTGTGATATCTTCATTATTTCCATGCAGGATTCCTGCCTGACTGGCTCCTGTCTGTGAAGACAAATCTGTTTCCCATTTTTTAAGGGTATGGGTTTTATTATCCAGCATTGACTTGACGGTTGGCATATAACCCTTTTTGATAGCTTCACATAAAACGTCATATGCAAGCCCGTCGATTTCCACGATTATAAGTCCGGGATAATCTTTAATATCTCCTTTTCTTTTCCTTTGTGCTTCCCTTAAAACAGATTGATAATATTCATCATCCTTAATTGCAAATATGGTTGATAGAATAATGGAAATTAATGATATTATTAATGGTGTTAAAATTATCCATATTCCCTCTATGTGTAAACCGAAATATGGTCCGAAAAATGCAATTAGCCCTCCATTTAAAGCGAGAGCTGCTATTCCGAAAGTCCAAACAAAAAAGGGCATTAATAACTTTGTTAGAAGTGGCCATAATATCGCATTAATAATAGAAATGAAGAATATGAATATGATAACATTATTCAAGTTGGTTAATTTAAAATCCAATCCAAAGTTAATCAAATACAATCCTATTAAATTTGCAATGAATAGTATCAAATACCTTTTAAGCGATAGTCCTGGTGTTTTTTTAAGCTCGTCAATATCTCTCATATTTTAACCTATTCTATTTTTTTTATAAATCTCCAAATTTTCAAAAAATTTATCTATTAATCTGATTCCTTTGGAAATATTAATAAATGCAATTGACTTTTCCACAAATCCCGAATAATCGGGCATGAGATTTTTTGTAGTGTCTATGATGTTTTTTTATGAATTCATCATGTTCATAAAGTAAACTTTGATTATATTATATTTAGTTCATATGAATAATTTTGGAAAATTTATTGCCCTATAATATATTTATTAATATACTATTTAATAATATTATTGAAATTATGAACTGATTATAATTAAATGTAGCATGAATATTAAATTTTCCAGTGTTGTCGTTTAAGTATTGTCTTTTTTTAGAGTAATTATTTTTAAAATTTGTTTTTTGTATAGTATTTATTACATTAGCTATCAGCATGTTAAAAATTTTGATAAGTTTGTCGGGGTTGTATAAATTAGATTAATTGATTATATTGTATTTTCCGATGATTTTTTCCTATAAAATATTGCGGATAATACTAAAACTAGTATAATAATTGTCATATCGACAATTAATTCAAATTGATTTGCATTCATGAACAGGTCAATTATTCCAATTAACCAGATAATTACCAGAAATATTGGGAGAATGTATTTGATGGTTGTTGTCCAGATAAAACCGACTTTTATTCTTGATTTTTCATTTAATGCCGGAATTACTTTTTCAGCACCATAATACCATCCAAATATTACACATTGGATTGCGATTAAAAGCAATATTCCGAATTTGTTGACAAATCCGTCCACAATTCCGACAAGATAACTGCTTATTCCGCATGTGAAAATCAGTGAACATAAACATCCGATAATACTTAGAATGGTTACTAGTTTTTTACGGCTCATATTGGATTTTGATGAAATTGAAGCTATTATAGGTTCAAAAAATGCAAATGCTGAGCTTATTCCTGCAAATAATACTGCTAAAAAGAATAAAGGTGCTAGAATGCGTCCTGCAAATCCCATTAAACTAAATATTTTTGGAAATACTACAAATATTAATCCTGTTCCTTCACTAACTAATTGAACCATTGGTGTTCCGGATGTTGCAGACATATAACCTAGGATTGAAAATACTCCAAATGCAGTAAATATTTCAAAACTGGAGTTTGATGCAACAACAAGGAATACATTATCGGTTAAACCTTTATTGTCTGATAAGTATGATGCATATGTTAGTGCTAAAGCTTCACCTATTCCCAGAGAGAAAACTATTTGTGAAAAAGCAACAATCCATATGTTAATGTCCCATAAAAGATTCCAATTGGGATTAATTAGAGCATTTATTCCAATACTTGCTCCAGGCAGTGTTAATGCAAAAATAACAATGATTGCCATTATGATAAATACGGCAGGTATTAAAATCTTTGAAGCAAGTCCTATTCCTTTATCAATTGACCTGTGGGAGATAAACCATAAAATAATCCATGAAGCTATCACTCCACCGGCTATTGGAATGAAGAATTCGCCAATTTTTGAGAGATTTTCGCTTCCCCCAACATTTTGAACAAAATATGCTGCAGTATCGCTTCCCCAGCTAAAAGTAAAACTTTTAACAAGATAGAATAAATCCCAGCTAATTATGACCATATAATATATTAACACAATGGATATTGAGAAAATAAGAATCCAGGCTATATATTCAAATTTAGGATTAATCGATTTAAAAATCTCACTAAATGATTTTTTAAATGAAAATCCGATGCCGTATTCCAATATCAGAAATGGAATTCCCATAAGAAATATTGCAACAACGTAAGGAACGAAAAATGCTCCTCCTCCATTGGAGTATACTATATAACTGAATCTCCATATATTTCCAAGACCTATTGCAACTCCAATCATTGCAAAAATAAATGTCAGTGTTGAATCCCATTGGGCCTGTTCACTCATAAATTAATGTTTGTTTATAAATTAATATTAAATATTTCCAATTTTTTTTAAGTTTAAATAAAAATATATATTATTAAATACAAAATTTAGTCATGCCTAAATTGGTGATGTTATGGATTTAATAGAAAAACTGGAACCCGTAATAATATTTTCAGCTGTCATTATTGGATTATTATTCAGTAATATTCAAATTATAGCCGATAATACTGATTATTTGATAAATATATTTTTATGCTTAATGCTTTATGGTTTATTCCTTGAAGTTGACTTAAATGAGCTAAAAGACAGTTTTAAAAATATTAAATTCACATCAACAAGTTTGATAATCAATTTTTTATGGACACCTTTATTTGGATATTTCATAGGATCACTATTTTTAAGGGGAAATGTTGATATTTTAATAGGATTTTTCATGTTAATACTAACTCCATGCACAGACTGGTATTTGGTATTTACAAAAATAGCAAAGGGAGATTTAACTTTAAGTCTTTCAATACTTCCGATAAATCTTGTATTGCAAATAATATTACTTCCATTTTATTTAATTTTATTTTTTTCAACTGCAAATTCACTAGATTATTCACAATTGGCCTATTCTCTTATTATAGTTATTGTAATCCCATTTGTTGCGGCACAAATTACAAAATTCATATTGAACAATAATCTAAAAGAAAAAGCAGCTGAAATAATGGGTAGTTTACAGATATGGTTCTTATCTCTTGCGGTATTTTGCATTTTTGCAAGTCAGGGTGAATTATTGTTTGAAAATTTAAACTCTATTGTTGTTCTGTTTGTTCCTCTGATTATATTTTTCATTGTAAATACAGCTATTGATTTGTTATTGTCTGAAAGGATTAATTTCACATATTCAGAATATGCAAGCTTAACAATGACTACATTAGCACGTAACTCTCCATTGGCACTTGCTATTGCAATAAATTCATTTCCGGGTCATGAACTAATTTCGATAGCACTGGTAATTGGTCCATTGATAGAATTGCCTGTATTGTATATTGTTTCCAGATTCTGTTTAATGATTAAGGATTCCGATTTATTTTTCAACTAGTTTCCTATTTTTCTTTCTATTTTTTAGACATAATGCACTATATGAATAATCAATGAAGTCATTAATTAAATTGAATCTATTGTAATTACTTATAATTTAATGATTTGCAATTTTCATTAACGGTAATGCTTTTCAAAATCAATTTAATTTTTAACTCGGCATATATATCAACCATTTTTAAAAAAACAAGTTTCTACTAACTAATGCTTGTCGTTAATGTTGATCAGAACAGCAATTTCATTTAGTGTGAAATTAACCAATACCTGTTTTTTGTATTACAATACTAATTTTTTTCCTTTATCAAAAGCAATCTTTCTTTCTTTTGGAAAAATAGTTTCGTGTCTTTCATATCTTTCTTCAGCATTGAAAAACCATGGCCAGTCAGTTTTGCTGTAATCTTTAAGCTGGAGTGTTTCACCGCTAACAAAAACTTCTGTTGGCCCTACAAAAGAGTCAAATACATTTTTATAATTTTGAATCAAGGTTTCATAAAAATCATCTGGGGCATTACTGGTCATGATGAGCAAGGTTGGAATTGGATTTTCATTACAGCAAGGAACTTCCTCATTGTATGTTAAATTCTGAAAGACCAATCTTTCATAAAGTGCCCTAAAAGATGCGGTTAGTTCGCTTAAATAATTTGGAGAGCCTATAATTAATCCATCTGCTTCACGAATTGCATCTAATACTTCTTTTAATCCGTCACGGCGTATGCAATGTCCTTTAAATTTTTCTTTTTTACATCCAAAGCAAGAAATGCAACCTGTGTATTTTTCTAAACGGTAGAGATTGAATTTTTCCACTTCTGCTCCGGCAGATTCTGCACCGCTTATTGCTTCATCAATTAATGTGTCAGTATTCCATCCTTTTCTAGGGCCTGCGTTAACTGCTATTATTTTTTTAGTCATTTATATCACCTTTTAGAAAATTATCTATGAATTAAGATAATTAAATAATTATTAGTTTAGTTTTAAGATTTTAATAGCTATTTTCTATTAATTTGCTATTTGTATTTTTTAAGAAATATTGCTGTTATAATGGCTGTTGCAATAATTGAAATTATATTTGATATCATTGAAGGCAGTCTTAATCCTTCTGGTGCTTGAAGGATATATGCAAATGCAATTAAAGTACATACTATCGCCGGTGCTAATGCAATAATGTATTGCTTTTCTTTTTTAATTAGATATACGCTCGCAGCATATAGCACTATTGTAGCTACTATCAATTGGGACCATGCGAAATATCTCCAGATTAAACTGAAATCAATAAAAGTCAATCCAAAGGATATTAAAAACAGAGGAATTCCTACTTCAAGTCTTGAAATTATTTTTTCATGGTTAAGATGAAGTTGATCTGCAATGGTTATTCTTGAACTTCTAAGTGCTGTGTCTCCAGTTGTAATAGGGCAGACAACAACTCCAATGATTGTTAGTAATAAACCGACAGGTCCGACCAAAACTGTTGCCATTCTATTAACTGCCACTGCAGGTGATGCATTATAAATTGCGGCAAGTTGAGGCTGACTGTGGAAAAATGCCATTGCAACAGCTGCCCAAATAAGAGCAACAATTCCCTCTAAAACCATAGCTCCAAAAAATACAGGTCTAGCGTCATTCTCATTTTCCATACATCTTGCAACAATCGGAGATTGGGATGCATGAAAACCTGAAATAGCACCACAGGCAATAGTGACAAACAGATATGGGAAAATGTTTTTGTCAGTTAAGTACAATCCGCTTGTTGTAAATTCGGGGATAGTGTATGCAGGATTTATGAATACTCCTACAATCATTATCAATGCCATAATCAATAAAAACGCTCCAAAAATAGGATATATTTTTCCAATAATTTTATCAATTGGAAATATGGTGGCAATAATGAAATAAAGAAATATTATTGTTATGCAAATAAGTACGGGGATACTGGTCAAGTTGCTGATTAAATCTGCAGCTCCTTTTGCAAAAGTAGCTGAAACAAGAATTCCTGTGAGAATTATGAGGACTGCAACATATTTTTCAATTCGGTTTCCCAAATATTTTGAAACAATCTTTGGCATGGTTAAACCGTCATTTCTAAGGGACATGTATCCTGAGAAGAAATCATGAACTCCTCCAATGAAAATTGTACCGAATGTAATCCATAGGAATGCTGCAGGACCAAATAAAGCACCTTGTATTGCTCCAAAAATAGGTCCTAAACCTGCAATATTTAAAAAATGAACTAAAAAATTCTTTGCTCTGGACATAGGCATATAGTCCACTCCGTCCTGTAATCTATGGACTGGGGTTTCGCGGGTTTCATCTACGCCGGCTACTTTTTCAATAACTTTTCCATAAATAAAATATGATGCAATCAAAATCAATACGCATGTAATAAAACTGTACATTATTATCATATTATTTTATTTTTATTATAAATTATTTTGTATGAGTGTATAATTTTGAATAAATATTAAGTACGTTCTCCGTTGTAATAGTATAAAATTGAAAATTGCTTTTTAAAACTTCTCAATAAACATAAAAAAATTATTTAAAACAATTGAAGAAATTTTAAAAAGAGTTTATTTAGTATTAAAATATTGAGACAAGGATAATCTGATTTTTTAAAAATCACTTAAATTCCTGAAAGTAACTGAAGACATAAAAAAACAAGTTTTATATGTTTAAAAATTTATAATTATGAATATAATATTTTATCAATAGTAAACATCTATTTAATAATTAAAATTATTTTAGTTTAAAAATTCATTAAGTGATTTATATGAAAATTGAAAAGAAATATAATGAAAAAGAGTTAACAATGGAAGTTGGAGACCGTGTTGATACTGTTACTGCACCTGATTTTGAAAATGAAGTCATGGATGAAATGGGCAAGTTTGATTCATTAATTTTTGATTTTTCTAACTTGGAATATATTTCAAGTGCAGGTTTACGTGTTTTAATTGCAACTCAAAAGAAATTGAATGCTGAAAATATTCCAATGGTTATTAGAAATGTTAATGATGCTATTATGGAAATATTGGTTATTTCAGGTTTTGATAAAATATTTAAAATTGAATAAAAATTTAATTTATCTAAATAATGCAATAATACCCTAACTTTATACGTTAGGGATGAATTGTGCATAATGATATTGCTTATCTAATGAACTTTAAATAGTCACATTGCATACTGATTAATGGCAATGACTAGACTATTTAAAACTTTTTTTTTCTACGATATCCCAGTTAAAAAAGTAAAATATTAATATGTGTAAAATTGTCTGAACCATGGGGACTAGTGTAGCCTAGGATTAATATCTAATAACCAATGATATATTATAAAAACCTAGGAATTTTCAACATCTAAAAGTTGGTTTAGTTTAAATGAAAATTCTTACTGTGCAAAAAGAATATTGAATGATTGCGCTTCAAAAAGAGGAATAACTTTAAAGTTAAGAAATTGATATTGGTGAGTTAATGAAAGATAAAATTGCATTGGCACCATGCAATGGCATGAGTGCAAACGGTTTGATTTCCCGGGTGGCGGTTGGAGACTGCAGGAGCGAACATAAAAATATTATTTCAATTTGCATGGGTTCGACTTCAGCTGATATTGAAGGTAAAAATGATGAGATGCTTAAAAAATATCCTATAGTGGCAGTTAATGGATGTCCAAATGGATGTGTTAACATAATCCTGAAAAATAAGGGAATTGATGTAAGTGAGACTATTGCAGTAAATGAAATTTTAGATGAATTTGAAGTATCTGCAAAAGATCCTTTCAGATTAGACAGTGAAGCTGAAGATTGCGTAAAAATAATTAAAGAAGAACTGAATAAAACCATCCGAAAAATATAAGAATATTAATACCCTGAGTAATATAGTTCACATCATGAATATAGTTGTTATTAATGCAAGTCCGAGAAAAATGGGAAACACTGCACAGCTATGCAAAAAGGTAGTTGATGGTGCAGTGGATAATGGTGCAGATGTAGAATACATTGAGTTGTATAGTTATGATTTTAAAGGATGTATGAGCTGTTTTGCATGTCATTTAAAAAAGAATCTTGAAAATCCGTTATGTTTCTGGAGAGATGATTTAAAGGAAATCCTTAAAACATGCCTTAAGGCAGATGCAATTGTTTTGGGAACTCCAATCTATTACGGATCAATATCTTCATATGCTCAGGCATTTTTGGAAAGATTGCTTTTTGCTGCGGATACTTATCTAATTGATGAAGACGGCAACAGAGTATCTAAAATTAAAAAGGAAGTAAAAACAGCAATGATATACACTATGAATGTGCCAAAGGAAATGGATTATTTCAATGGCGAAGACCAGTTGGCCATCATGAGAGGATACCTTTCAACTATTTTTGGAGAATGTGAATCATTATATGCATATGATACAAAACAATTCAAACAGTATTCTGCCTATGTTAACAATATGTTTGATCCTGAACATAAGATTGAAAGCGAGAAAACACAATTTCCAAAGGATTTGCAAAGGGCATATGAATTGGGCCAGAGGTTATCTGAGGAATAATTTTATATTCCTTAGACCCGCAATTTAAAATCAATTAACATCTGACGATTGTGCGAATAATTAAATATTATGTGTCAATTTTAAGATGTTATATTTTAGATATAATACTATTGATTAATGGATAAGATAATTATTTTGTTTATAATTTTTAATTTTAAATAGATGTAAACTCATAGTTTAAATTTTAATCATGTTTAATATTAGATATATTTTTTTTGTTTTAATGAATTCATTTTTTTTTAATAAAAATCAAAAAGTTTATTTATTGAATTAATAAATTATTAATTATATAAATACGATGTGATATAATGAGTTTTGATGAACAAAAAGAAAAACTTTCTGTAAAAATTGATGAAAAAAAAGTTCAATATGAAGAAAAAAAAGCACAAGCAAAAATTAAACGTGAAGAAAAAAAATTAGAATTAAAAGAATCATACACTGAAAAGAAAATATCTGCTCACATTGAAAAAGCTATTAAAATAATGTATAAAGTTGAAGATGATGTGGACAAAGATGTAATTAAATTATTAGATGCTACTGATGCTGAAATTGAAGCTGGTGAAGAACCAATAGAATTTATTTTATTTAAAACACAAAATAAATTACAAGAAATCTTATTAAAAGCTCTTTTGAAATTGCAAAAAACTAAAAATGATTTAATTAAAAATCTTGTAAAAGACATGAAAGATGTAAATGAATTAGTATCCATTGAAGAAGATATTTCAGTTGTTAAAGATGAAATGGATGAAATTTCAACTCTTTTAAATGAAAAAATTGACATTGAAAAAGAAACATTAAATTTAAAATCTGAATAATTTCTGATTTTTAAAGAAAAATATCGTTGAAATATTTTTTCAATGATTTTTTTCATATTTTTGGATATCTCTTTAGATATCTACTTTTTTTTGACAATCATTTACAATAATGAAAATTAACTGATTTTTAAACTGTAATAATGGTTTTGGTAACTATATACGCTCTGCAAAGCAATACTTTGATATTTCTCTAAAGTAAAGTATTCAATTAAAATTTAAATAAAATCGATTTCAAATTAAGCATATGAATGAAAATCTTTACGGAATGTTTGACAAAGTTGTACAATCTGAATTTTCAATTATAGGTGATGATTCAAAAAAGACAATCGTATTGGGAAAAAATGCTGAATACGGAAAAATGGTCACTTACTCTTTATTTGATGGAATTATCATAGCTTTTATTGACATCCAAATTGACAATATAAATAATGTATTTTTTGAAGATGAAATTCCTTCTCGTTTACTTCAGATTAATCATTGCGCTAAAGGCAGATATTCCTATGCAATTGGTGATGATAAAATTGTTTATTTTGGGAAGGGGGATTTGTGTGTTGGTATTTATGATGTAACTAAAACACATTCTGATTTTCCTTTAGGATATTATGAAGGATTGGAGATTTTCATTGATGTTGATGTTGCAAATGAACGGATTAAGGAACTTATTCCTGATTTGGATTTAATTGAGTTATATGAGCATTTAGAAAAATCCAAAGGTTATAGGTTAGTTAGGTCAAATCAAAAAATCGATCATGTAATTGGTGAGTTATATTGTGTTGATGAACGAATTAAAGAGTCTTATTTTAAATTGAAATGTTTGGAATTACTTTTATTTTTCTCTATATCTGCGGAATCTAAAACAGAATCACTTTCACTTTCTAAAAAGCAAGTTGATATAGTTGAAGACGTTAAAAATGAGTTAATTGGTGATTTAGAAAGTAAGATTACTATTGATGATTTGGCTGATAAGCATGGTATAAGCAAAACAGCTCTCAAAAATTGTTTTAAGGAAGTTTATGGAAAACCAATTTTTAAATGGAGAAAGGAGTATAAACTGGATTATGCTTGTCGTTTGCTTGAAGATGATGAGTTGTCTATCTCTGAAATCTCCAAAAAAGTTGGTTATGCTTCTCCTTCAAAGTTTAGCCAGGCATTTAAGGAGTATGTTGGATGCACACCATCTGAATACAAAAATTAATATTTGTCTTTTTGGTATATTTTTGTCTTTTTAGTTCAAATAAATTTATATACTTATTTTAAAAATACTTAATAATGAAAATAAGGAATGTCTAATTATTTTTTTTAATATTTCTTTAAAATTGTTCTTTTAATTATTTTTAAGATATTTTAAAGCATTGTCCTTTTAGACTTCATTTAAATTTTTAGGCATACCTAAATTAAATTATAAGGAGTTTATTATGTCAAATACTCAAAGTAAAAATAAATTTATACGATTATTAAATTATTCGGGTAATTATAAATATTTATCAATCTTGGGCATGATATTATCTGCTTTAAGCGCAATATGCCTGTTAGTTCCATTCATATATATTTGGAATGTAGTTAATGCTCTTTTAACTGTCGCTCCCAACTTCAGTCAGGCTCAGAACCTGGATGTTTATGCATTTAACGCATTTGCATTTGCAGTTGGAGGAATTGTTTTAAACTTTTTTGGTTTAATGGGTACACACTTATCCGCATTCAGAAATGAAAAAAACATGAAGGATGCGGCTGTAAATCATTTGCTTAAACTGCCTTTGGGATATTTTTCAAACCATACTAGCGGTGGACTTAGAAAAGTAATTGATTTTAGTACTTCAAAAACTGAAACATTCTTGGCTCATCAATTATTTGATTTGGTTGGTGCTGTTGTAACTCCAATAGCATTTTTAATATTGTTGTTCAGTTTTGATTGGCGTTTAGGATTTGTCTGCATTATTCCGATTATCCTGTGTTTTATATTTATGTATCCGATGTTTTCAAGTGAATCTCAAAATCTGATGGTTGAATATCAAACATACCTTGAAAAAATGAATGCGGAAGCAGTGGAATATGTTAGAGGAATTCCAGTTACAAAAGCATTTCAACAAAGTGTTTATTCATTTAAAAACTTTATTGATGCTATTAGAAATTATGGAAAATTCTCCGCAAATTATTCATTGTCTACACAACTTCCAATGACCTCTTTTACAGTGTCAATCAATGGATTTTTTGCTCTGTTGATTCCCGCAGGTATATTGCTTGCAGGATCTGTTGTCGATAGAAAATTTTTTGCCGATTTCATGTTCTATATAATATTCACACCAATCTGTGCAGTAATGATGAACAGGATTATGACAGTTTCTCAAGACTGGATGTTAGCAAGTCATGCTTTAGAAGGGATTGAAGAGATTTTAGCAGAAGAACCTTTGGTTGAAGCATCAAATCCTCAAAAACCTAAAAATCATTCAATCGAATTTGAAGGTGTCTATTTTGACTATGAAAAAACTGATGCTGATGAACATATACTAAATGATATTAATTTTAAAATTAATGAAAATGAAACTGTCGCATTAGTTGGACCTTCTGGTGGAGGTAAAACCACGATAGCTTCTCTAATTCCTAGATTCTGGGATGTTAATGAAGGTTCAATTAAAGTTGGTGAAGTTGATGTAAGGGATATATCAACAAAAGAATTAATGCAGAATATTTCATTTGTATTCCAGAATACTACATTGTTTAAGGATTCAATTTACAATAATGTCGCTATTGGTCGAAAAGGCGCCTCAAAAGATGATGTTAAAAAAGCCCTTAGTTTGGCTCAGTGTGATGATATCATTGAAGAACTGCCGGATGGTATCAATACAGTAATTGGGACTGAAGGAACTTATCTTTCAGGAGGTCAGCAACAGAGAATAGCTCTTGCACGTGCAATCCTTAAAGATGCTCCGATTATCATTCTTGATGAAGCTACCGCATTGGCGGATCCTGAAAACGAATATATGATTCAAAAGGCAATCTCTGAAATTACTCGGGATAAAACAGTTATTATGATTGCTCATAGATTGTCCACAGTAAAGAATGTGGATAAAATATATGTAGTTGATAATGGACGAATTGTAGAGAATGGTAATCATAATAACCTTGTTGAAGATGGCGGTCTTTATTCAAGGATGTGGGATGAATTCAACAAATCCATTCAATGGAAAGTGAAAAGTGAGGTGGCATAAATGATATTTGAATTTTTCACACGACGATTTGGACTTACAAAACAGGGTTCAGATAATTTGATTAAGGGCATAATCTACACTGCCCTTTTAAATATATCATTCATGTTGCCGGTGGGTCTATATGCATTACTCATCTATATGTGGGTAGAACCGTTAACCGGCGGAGAAATTATTGAGCCAAACCTTGGCATGTTTATTTTATTGATATTGATTGTTTTGGGAATTATCTTTGCATTTGCCTGGAAACAATATCATTTTGTATTCAATACAACTTATACAGAAAGTGAAAAAAGACGTATTAATCTTGGTGAAAACTTAAGGAAACTCCCATTGTCCTTTTTTGAAAATAGGGATCTGGCTGATTTGACTGCAACAATCATGAATGATTGTACAGATTTGGAGCATGTTTTTTCACATGCAATTCCTCAATTGCTTGGTTCTATAATTTCGTTATGTCTTGTTGCAATTGGTATGTTTATCTTTGACTGGAGATTAGCTATTGCGCTTTTATGGCCTGTTCCGGTTGCCTTTGCGATTTTATGGGTATCAAAAATTCTCATCTATAATGGTGGGGAAATTGTAATGGAAGATTTGCTTGATTGTGGTGATACTATGCAGGAATGCATTGAATCAGTCAGGGATTTAAAATCATATAACTATGAAGAGGAATATTTTGGAAAAATAAACAGATTAACATCCAAAATTGAAAAATCAAGAATCAAAGCAGAATTGATGGCTGCTGCAGGGGTCATTACAGGTAAAGTTGTTCTGAATTTAGGAATAGTTTCTGTAATCCTTTTGGGTTCCTATTTAATAATGGGTTCACAGGTATCTTTATTCACACTTTTAATATTCCTGATTGCTTCTGCTACAGTTTATGCACCTGTTGAAAACGGATTGATGTTTTTATCTGAAATATTGATGATGGATATAAAAATCGAAAGAACCAAAGAAATTGAATCATTGGTGGTTGATGATGGACTGACTGATTATTCTTTAAACGGGTATGATATTGAATTTGATGATGTCGATTTCAATTATGATGAGTTAAAAAATGTTTTAAATGACATTAATTTCACAGCTAAACAGGGTGAAGTTACAGCACTTGTTGGCCCGTCAGGTGGAGGAAAATCCACAGTCTCAAAACTGGCAGCAAGATTCTGGGATCCTGTTTCTGGGAGAGTAACTTTGGGTGGCCAGGATTTATCAAAACTGGATTCGGAAAAACTTTTGGAAAACTTTTCAATCGTTTTTCAGGATGTCATATTGTTCAATAATTCAATTTTGGAAAATATCCGTGTCGGTCGAAAAGATGCAACAGATGAAGAAGTTATTGAAGCTGCAAAACTTGCCGAATGTGATGAATTTGTACAAAAACTCCCTGATGGATATGATACCATAATAGGTGAAAATGGGGAGCTGTTGTCTGGTGGTCAAAGGCAAAGAATATCGATTGCAAGAGCAATGCTTAAAGACGCAAATGTTATTCTTTTAGATGAGGCAACTTCATTTTTGGATGTTGAAAACGAATCCAAAATCCAAAAAGCATTATCTGAGCTAATTAAAAACAAAACTGTAATTATCATAGCTCATAGGATGCGTACAATTGCAAATGCAGATAATATTATTGTTCTTGATGATGGTAGAATCGTTGAGCAAGGTTCACCGGATGAGTTATTAGCTCAAAACAATCTGTTTAAGAAAATGGTTGATTTACAAAATTTAAGTGGGGAATGGCAAATTTAATTGCCATTTCATTAAATTTAAAGATTAGGAGGAAATTTATATGAGTGAAAGATTAAACGTTAAAGATTTAATCACTGTAGGTATATTCTCGGTGATACTTATTGTTTTAATATTTGTTTTCGGAATGTTAGGTTATATTCCTATGGTGATGTTGGCACTTCCGGTTTTATCCGCATTAATTTGTGGAATTCCATATATGCTGTTTTTAACAAGAGTTTCTAAATTTGGAATGGTTACTCTGTTAGGTTTGATTATGGGTATTGTGATGTTTTTAAGCGGACATACATGGGTGCCTATTGTAACATTTACTGTATGTGCATTAATTGCAGATGTTATATTAAAAATGGGAAATTATTCTTCAATCAAAAATTCAATTATCAGTTATGCAGTTTTCATATTGGGTATAATGGGTAATATGTTACCATTCTTCATTTTAAGGGATGTATTTATGTCTGCTATGCGTACATCAATGGGAAATGACTATGTTAATGTTATTGCACCATATTTGCAAACCAATTTTTTAATAGTTTTAGTTATCTTAACTTTCATTGTTGGTTTAATTAGTGCATATATTGGTAAAATAGTTTTGAAAAAACATTTTATTAAGGCGGGTATAGCTTAAGGTGATGTTGATGGGATTAGAACTAAATTTTAATTTAGATCCTCGAAGTAAAATTATTATACTAGCTATTTTAAGTTTTATGGTTTTTAATGATATATCATTATATGCCAGTGGCGTTTTAGTTTTAATTCCCTCTGTTTGTTTGTTCTTTTCAAATCATAGAAAATCTGCATTAATATATGTTGTAGTTTATGCATTGGCAAAATATATTCAGATTTCTGTTCTCCCTACTTCAACTGGATTTATAGCAATTGTATTAATTACTTTTAGTTATACTGCCACCAGAATGTTGCCAATTCTTATGATGGGATATTATACTATTTCAACTACAAAAGTAAGCGAATTTATTGCATCAATGGAAAAAAGTAATATTCCACGTCATATAATTATTCCAATTTCAGTTGTTTTTAGATATATCCCATCAGTTTTAGAAGAAATCAAATCTATAACCAATGCAATGAAAATGAGAGGATTTGGATTTAATCTTAAATCCTTTAAAAACCCATTAAAGCTGATTGAATTTTACATGATTCCAATTTTAATCAGTGCAGTTAAAACTGCAGATGAACTGTCAGCAGCTTCCCTTACGAGGGGTCTAAGTAATCCTGAACCTAGGACTCATTTGATTGAAGCGAATTGGACTAAATTTGATTACGCCCTTTTAGCAATCACATTTATTGGCTTTGGAATTTATGTATATAACTTTTTAAGAGGTGTTCTAATTGCTTAAAATGGAAGATGTTTCATTTACCTATGAAAACAATGGTACTGCCCAAAATTTAACTGATATTAATTTAAACATTAAAAAAGGAGAAGTTATTCTGCTCTGTGGTGAGTCCGGATGCGGAAAAACAACGATTACACGCTTTTTAAATGGATTAATTCCTAATTTCTTTAATGGGGAGCGTGAAGGAAATGTCTATTTAAAAAATGGTCTAATTAGTGAAATGCCGATATATGAAATTTCAAAACATGTAGGGTCTGTTTTTCAAAACCCCAAAACCCAATTTTTTAATGTTGATACAACTTCAGAAATTGTTTTTGGATGTGAAAATCTAGCAATGGATGTTGATGAGATTAAAAAGAGATTCAATAGTGTAGTGGATGAATTTAACATTAAAAATTTGATTGATAAAAATATTTTTAAATTATCTGGAGGTGAAAAGCAAAAAATTGCATGTGCATCAGTATCTGCAGTTTGTCCGGATATTTTTGTTTTGGATGAGCCTTCTTCTAACTTGGATTTCAGGTCAAGCTGGGATTTTGAAAATATTATTAAAAAATGGAAAGAACAAGGAAAGACGGTAATTATTGCTGAGCATAAACTATTCTTTTTAAATGATGTGGTTGATAGAGTTATTTTTATAAAAAATGGAAAAGTCAATAATGAGTGGTCAATTGAGGAATTTAAAAATTTAAATCATAGAAATTTAGGATTAAGACAATTAAACTTGGATAATTTGCAGTTTAAACATAAAGAATATTATTCCGATAATCATGAATTTTTAGAACTTAAAAATTTCAAATTTAATTATGGCAAAACTCAAGTTTTAGACATTGATGATGTTAAAGTTCCAAAAAATGAAATAATAGCTATTATTGGTAAGAATGGCGCTGGAAAATCAACATTCGCCAACTGTTTATGCGGTCTTAAAAAATCATGTAAAGGTGAGCTAATTTGTAATGGAAAATCTCTAAAGAGAAAGGATAGGCTTAAAAAATCTTATATGGTAATGCAGGATGTCAATCATCAATTATTCACAGAAAGTGTTCTAGATGAAGTGCTGCTAAGCATGGATGAGGAGGATGTGGATTTGGCTGAAGAAATTCTTAGAAATCTAAATCTGATTCATCTAAAAGATGCCCATCCGATGGCATTATCTGGTGGTGAAAAGCAGAGGGTGGCAATTGCATCAGCTATTGCATCTAAAAAAGAGATATTGATTTTTGATGAACCGACAAGTGGGCTTGACTTAAAAAATATGATAAAAGTTTCTGATAACTTAAGGTATTTGCAGAGTTTAGGAATTACTTCTTTTATCATAACTCATGATTTTGAATTGATTTGTGAGGTATGCTCTCATATAATTCATTTTGATCAGGGCAAAATTGCGGGTAATTATAAAATTGATGAAAGTAAACTTAAAGATTTCTTTTTAGGTGGTGGTGGGAATTGAAATTGAATTAATCAGAATAAATTTAGGCATACCTAAATTATTTATATTATAAAAACAATAATTATAATATGGATGAAAATCATTTGCCAATTTTTGGTATAGGGCCATATTTAATTTCAGTAATTGGAATAATAACAATTACTTCCTCCATATGCTCTTATTATCATTTAATCCCAATCTATAAAATAAATGAATTAAATATGGTCTTTTTAATTTTAGGGATATTTTTTCTGGATTCCTGCGCTTTTTTTCTCAGAAATGGATAAATTGAAAACAATAATTTGATTATAAATGGAGTATATGATTATGTAAGACATCCGATATATACTGCATTATTATATAGCAGTTGGGTTAATATTGATTTCTCAGAATATCTTTCTATTTGTATTGTCTGTAATCTTTTGGCTATTTTTAACGGTTATATGATAAAAACAGAAGAAAATATTGTGTCCTTTTCAGATAAGTTTTTAGAATGGATGGCCATTGTTGATATAAAATGATTTTTTTTTTAAATGTAATCTAAGCTAGTGCTTATAGCAGCACCAGCTCAAATGTAGTGTTTATTTTGCCAGTACTGCAATATAATCCATTCTTTTTCTTAATAATGGAAGCCAGGTAATAATCTTATAATGAGGTTTATAGACATTCACGCCATCAAATAGGTTAACGTCTTTTATCCATTTAAAGTTAGGGTTGAATTTTGTCAGTTCATGGCCTTTTTCAACACCCCATATGAATTTGGTGTCAGTATCTTCTATTGATGCTTCTTTTGTATTTTCCACTGAAACAGGAGGCATTATCTCCATGAAAATTGTGCATTTGTCAAAGTTGTCATCTATTATATTTATGATATTTTCAACATCTTTTTGAGTTAAATACATTGTTAATCCTTCAACTATAAATAAAACATCATTTCTTATTTGAATTTCCTGAGCCCAGTTAGGATCCATTGCGGAATATGCGAGAGTTGTTACTCTGTCGGTATCTTCAATGTATTTTAATCTGTAATTGGCAGAATTTTCCAAATCGACATTATACCAATTGATTTTACCATTGTCCAGTCTGTTGAATCGTGTGTCCATTCCTGATGCAATATTGACTATTGTACATTCTGGATGAGCATTTATATATTCTTTTACCATTTTATCCAGCACTATTGTTCTTGCAATTGTTCCAAGCTGCATGAATCTGTCCTTTTCAGCTATGCTGAAATCATAATCGACTTTTGAAATCACTTCTATTGCCTTTGAATCATAGAATTTATGATTTTTTTGCTGGGAATGTTTTGCTTTAGCAAATAATGTTAAAAGCATTGTTTTTTCTACACCTTCTAAATTCATATGTATTTCTCCATTATTTAATTTATATTTATATAATGGTAGGTTAGGATACTATATAAATTTTTATGTATGCCTAAATTTTTTAAAGAACACTTGTTTTATCGCTTGAAATTATTAAAATGTATTTGAAAAATTAGGGGAGGTTTGGAAAAAATATTAATTTTGAAAATCAGTTGATGGCGATGTCTTTTATTACTTCTCCCGCAATAATCAGTCCAGCAACAGAAGGCACAAATGAAACACTGCCTTTTACTTTATACTTTCTATTTTGATTTATAGCACAGTCGTTAGTGTTTATCGGATGTTCCTTTGAATAAACCACTTTTAATTTTTCTATATTTCTCTTTTTTAGGTCCTTTTTCATTATTCTGGCAAGCGGACATACTGAAGTTTCATAAATGTCGGCCACTTCAAACATTGTAGGGTCTAACTTGTTTCCGGTTCCCATTGAAGAAATTACAGGCACATCAAGGGCATCACAGCTGCAGATAATAGCTATTTTGGCCATTATTGTATCCACACAGTCGACGGCATATGAAAGGTCCTTTGTAATGATGTCTGTTTTTGAATCGGCCATATAAAATTCCCTGTGGATTTCAACATTTGCATCCGGATTGATTTCTAAAATTCGCTCCTTCATCAAGTCAGTTTTATATTTTCCGATTGTATTTTCTGTTGCAATCAGCTGCCTGTTGATATTGCTTTTATCTATCTTGTCAAAGTCTATCAAAACAAAATTGCCCACTCCGCTTCTGGCAAGTCCTTCACAGACAAAAGAACCTACTCCTCCAAGGCCGAAAACTGCAACCTTGGCATTTTCCAATTTTTTCATTCCTTCATTTCCAACTAACATTTCTGTTCTTGAAAACTTGTCTTCCATTTCCTCTCACCAAAAATTTAATTTAATCTGACTAATTATATAATAATTGAAAACGAAACAATAAAAACTTAATCCAAAAAATCTTTTTAAGTGATATTTTTATGTTAATAGATACACATTGCCATATTTATAAAAGTGAGATGGAAAATGCACAGGAGATTATAAAAGAGGCCGCAAAAAATGATATCTCAATAATATTGAATGGTACTGATCCTCAAAGCAATTTGGAAATACTGGAACTGTCAGACAAATATAATAATGTCTATGCGGCTTTAGGATATTTCCATACGTTTGCAGATAAAATAACTGATGAGGATATTTCATTATTGGATAGCCAGCTTGAAAATGATAAAGTAATTGCAGTTGGAGAAATTGGTTTGGATTATTATTATACTAAAGAAAATAAAGACAAACAGAAGGAATTATTTGAAGAGATGTTAAATCTTGCCCAAAAGCATGATTTGCCGGTAATAGTCCATTCAAGAAAGTCAATACAGGATACATTTGATATATTAAAAAAACATGATGTGGTTGGTTCTATGCATTGTTATCAAGGTTCTGCTGAAATGGCTCAGCAATTAATTAAATTAGGTTTTTATATTGGAATTGGGGGTCCAATTACTCACACTAACAACAAGAAAACAAAAAGAATGGTTAAAAAAATAGATATTAATCATATTCTTGTTGAGACAGATTCTCCCTATTTAACTCCTGAAGAAAAAAAGGGAGAAGAAAATACCTCACTGAACTTAAAATATATAATTGGAAAGATTGCAGAAGAATTAGGTATGCAGGAAGATGAAGTCATAAGAATAACTGCACAAAATGCAAAAAGATTATTTAATTTGACCATTGATTAAGGCAATTTGAGGTTCAATATGGAAATACCGTTATATTTTTATCTGGCTTATGAGGGTTTGGAGCGATTGTCTCCTGGAAGTGCAGATACAACATTAAAGGCAATTGATAAAGTTAACATTAACAGCAAGGCAAACTTAAACATTTTGGATATTGGCTGTGGCGTGGGTTCATCTACAATTCTTCTTGCCAATTATTTTGAAAATTCTGAAATTGAAGCTATAGATTTGTTTAAACATTACTTGGATGTTTTAAATGAGAAAATTGCTGAAAATAATTTTGAAGATCGGGTATTTAGCTATTGTATGGATATGAAAGACCCTGATTTTGCCAATGAAGAATTTGACATCGTATTTGCAGAATCATCAATTGAGGTCATCGGATTTAGAAAAGGTTTAAAAGAGTGGAAACGACTGTTGAAGCCTGGTGGATATATAATTGTTTCGGATATTTCCTGGATTAAAAAACCGTCAGCTAAAAGTGTAAAATTTTGGAAAAATATATACTCTGAAGTTGATTCCATTGAAAATAAGATAGCACAAATAAGAAATGAAGGTTATGAATTCATTGATTATGTAATTGTTCCAAAGGAAGACTGGAAAGAATTCCATAAAAAATTAGAAAAAAATCTGGACTCGTTAAGTATTGATAAATCGGCAAAGGAATTTGTTAATGTGCTGAAAAAGCAGATCACCTTTTTTAGACAAAATAGCGATGAGTACAGCTATGTATTTTACATTATGAAAAAATGTTAATGTTATTCTTTTTTGCCGAAAATCAGCTCGTCGATGATGTCCATATCCAAATTCTCTTCAACAATTTCAGCAAGTCTGTTGAGGGAATAGTCTTTCTGGGTTTCATAAGGATCTTCACCATATCTGGCTTCAAGGCCTTTTTTAACCCTGATATAATTTAAAAATTCTCGTCTGAAGTTGTAATTGTGAAAGATTCCATGGAAATATGTTGAAAATACATTCCCGTTTGAAGCTCCGTCAATATATCCATCATCGTTGTTTCCCTGACCTTTTTTAATGTTTAACAGTCCGCAGGAATTTATTAGATTGGTGGTTCCCTCATGGATTTCATATCCATTGACTACCTCTCCTGTGATGTTTTTAAATATTTCTCCTGCAAGGCCTTCAATGTTATCAGGAATTGTTGCGGTTGACTGGGTAACAATTTTACCTTCTCTTGAAAAGCTGGATTCAATATCTAAAAGACCCAATCCTTCAATTGTTCCGTGCTTTGATTCACGTTTATCTTCATCATAAATGACATTGCCTAAAATCTGCAGACCTCCGCAAATTCCCACTATCGGAATTTCAGACGCTTTTGCAATGATTTTATCTGCAAGTCCGCTTTCACGAAGGGCAAACATGTCCTCTGTAGAATTACGGGTTCCTGGGATTATAATGGCATCCACATCTCCTATATCATCATTAATGCCTATCATCTTAAGAGCCACATCTTCTTCGTATTCAAATGGGTCGATATCTGTAAAATTGGCTATTTTAGGCAGGCGTATGACTGCGATGGTAATGTCTTTGTCTTCAGCAAAAACGTGTGTGGTAAGTGATGCTGAGTCCTCTTCAGGCAGTTTCAATGTTTCATCATAAGGAAGCACTCCTAAAACAGGTTCTCCGGTTATCTCTTCAATTCTGTCAAGGCCAGGTTTTAAAATATCAAGATTGCCTCTGAACTTATTGATAACGGTTGCTTTTAGACGTGACCGGTCATAATCGTCAAGCAGAACATATGTTCCTGCTATTGCTGCAAAAACTCCTCCCATTTCGATATCTGCAATTAAAATTACATTGGCATCTGCAAGATGGGCAATTTCCATATTTGCAATATCCTGGTCCCTCATATTTATTTCAGCAGGAGAACCTGCTCCCTCAATGACAATAATGTCATACTGTTCTGATAGAATTTTAAAACTTTCTTTTATTGCATTAAATGCTGTATCATGGTATTTGTGCTGGTAATCATAGAAGTTCATATCTCCAATTGATTTTCCCTGAATGATTACATTGGATGTAAAATCCCCCTTTGGCTTTAGTAAAACAGGGTTCATGTGTATGCTGGGCTCAATCATTGCCGCTTCTGCCTGCAGCATCTGAGCTATTCCAATTTCCCCATCTTCTTTGGTGGTATATGAATTCAAGGACATATTTTGAGATTTAAAAGGAGCTATGTTATATCCT
The DNA here is from genome assembly GCF_902764455.1 of uncultured Methanobrevibacter sp. NCBI lineage: Archaea > Methanobacteriati > Methanobacteriota > Methanobacteria > Methanobacteriales > Methanobacteriaceae > Methanobrevibacter > uncultured Methanobrevibacter sp. The sequence goes on along the minus strand of NZ_CACWVY010000009.1, from coordinate 1,064 downwards.
CGATTTTTATATATTCTGCATAATGCTGCTACAAGCATACTTTTTCCGGCGTTTGATGAGGTTCCCTGAACCATGATACATTTTGTCATATAGGAATATATTTAGTTAATGTTATAAATAATTTAAAAATGAGATTTTTTTAATCTCATTTGAAGGAGGGTATCTCTATATCTGGGGTTTAATAATGTACTGACTGAACATAATTAACAAGAGATGTTCTCCTCCAAACTCGATTTATAGGAATAAATTATTGAAAATCAATCCTATAATTATTATTTTAAAGTTATTTAATATATATTTTTATGTTTTTTTAATGTTATTTAATTTAAATTTGTAAAAAATTTATTATAATCAATCAATTTGTAATATATTTGATTATATAAAATATTTTTTTCATCGATATTTAAATAGGGTAATATCATTAATTTCATTTTTGATGAAATATGGTTCTGATTTTAGTAACTTTTATTTCATATAATCTATTTTAATAAAAGAATATACAGTGAAATTTGTTTCTTTAAAAAAGAGAAAAGCAGATTGAAATTTAATCATTAAAAATTAGCAGGTTTTCACTGAAAATTGCAAGTAACGTACAGAAATATTAGTATATATTCAAATTGAACTTGCATTAAAATTTTGGTTTGTCATCTTGTCTTGCAAAAACATATTTTCCAAACTATCAAACAGTTGAAAAAATAATAGTTGATGAAAAAATTTACTCTTTTAGAAAAAGTTTTGAAAAATAGTTTTTTTGTGACAATGTCTATATTGCAGGAGTTTAATCCTACAATACTACCCTTTAGACATTATCTTTAAATACCCATTAATTGGAGGTTAACTTTTGTGTTAACTCTCTTGTGTGTTATTTATTATGGAATGTTATATATAAATCTAATTATTTCATGTGAATGTAATTAGTTAGTGTTCTTTTCAGGCGAAAAGGCCTCTCGAAAACTTCGGGTAGTGTTTTCTAACATTCCTTCACAGAAATTGAATTTAACTAATTACTTTTAATGGGAGGTGAAGTGAGACATTATCTCTCTATCATGGTGTGCATTAATATC
>NZ_CACWVY010000008.1:5493-65042 GCF_902764455.1 uncultured Methanobrevibacter sp. | reverse complement strand
CCGCCTATTTATTAAATTTAACTATTTTTAGATAAAATTAAAAATTCACAACTAATTTTCATCAAAAAATTTCAAATCAACAAAGTTTTTGAAAGAGTCCGAATTATTCATAAATTATTTATTAATTTAATAGAATACATATAATATATAAATGTGGTGGAATAATGATAAATAAAAAAATTATATTCATCATTTGTTTGATAATTTGTTTGATTAGTGTTGCTAGTGTATCTGCTTCTGAATTTAATGATACTGATGAATTAGTTTTCACAGAAAGCAATGATTCAATAATGCAATCATCAGATGTGGATATATCAAACCAAATTAATGATGATTTAACAAGAAATCAAAATGAAATCAATAACGTGGAGTTCATAGAAGATAACACAAAAATTAATAATTCAACTAATGTTAATTATGAAAACTATCCAAATGGAAGTGATACTAGATATAAACAATTAAATGATATTTTAGGTGTGACTTCTGAGGATATAGACTATAAAATTGTTATGCCTTCAGTTACTACAAATTATGGAAATACCGTTGCCATTGGAATAACACTTAAATCATATGAAAATAATTTAGCTCAACCTTTACCATATTCATATGATTTTCATCTTGAAATTTATGATGAAAATAGTAAATTAATATTAACGAGCGATAAATTTTCTGGTAGTGGTCGAGGCGATACTAATTTATTATATTGTGTTGATTCTACTAAAATAGACAGTGAATATTATCATATTTTTGCATTAAGAAAGTATGTGGTTAAGTTTGTTTCATCAAATCAAGTGAAAGCTACTACTTCTTTAACTATTACACATAAAGCTAATTATAAAGTTGAACTTGAATTGAGCAATACTACTATAAAAAAAGGAGAAAATACAGAAATTACAATGACTGTTATTCAATATGATGATAATATTTATAAATATGATTTTTATTTGAAAGTTTATGATTCGAATAATAATCTAAAAATTAATAAAAGATACATTAATACAAATTGTAATCCTAAAGACATTTTATATTATACTATTAAAGCAAATGACTTATCAGCAGGCACATATTCTGTTAATATTTGTATTGGAGATATAACATATTCTTCTAAAAAATTGACTATATTAACTACTAATTCAAATACTGGGCCAGGATATTCTGTTGATATTGATGATCAGTATTTTACCTTTGGAACCACTAATACATTTCGTTTAAATGTCTTCAAAGATAATGAAAATCCATCTAATAATTATGCTTTTTATATAAATATTTATGACTCACAAAATAATAGGCTGATTCATCAATATTGTAAAGGTTCAAATTGGGGAACCGTTTCAGTTAAACTTAATACTTCTCACTTAAAAGTTGACAATTATACTATCAAGATTATATCATCTGGAGGGAAGAATTTAGATACAGCTAGTTTAATTGTTGAAAATAGTTTGGATTATAATTATCTTATGGTTGTTTCAGATACTACTATAAATTATGGAACTAATGGAAATATTACTATGAACATTTATCCAGCTTATAATGGTAATTATTATTATGATTTTTATTTAAAAGTCTATGATTCAAATAATAATGAAATAATTAGTAAAAGATATTCTAATTCTTCTAATTCAAGTTGTGTTGAAAGTTATAGTTTCAATCCTATGTCTTTAAAATCAGGGGATTATGCAATTAGATTAATAAATTATAACAAAAGTTCTCCTAATTGTTACTCAAAATTGATAGTAAAACCAAAACCGGGTTCTGATTATTCAGCAAGGATTCTTTCAGATGTTTCTATTGAAAAAGGAGAAAATGGTAGAATTACTATATATATTTCTCGAATTGAACCAAATTCCAAATTTAGTTATGATTTTTATTTAAAAGTTTATGATCCGAAGGGTCGTCTAAAGATTAGTCAAAGATTTAAAAATGAAGGAACTTATTCCTGTACTGAATATGCCAATATTGGTTCAACATTTTCAACTGGAGTGTATACAGTTAATTTGGTTGATACTGAAGGAAATTTTGTTATGGATTCTGCTAAATTAATTGTAGGGTCATTAAGTAATTTAGATTATTCAGTTACTGTTCAGAATACAAGTATTGAATTAAATTCTAAAAATTATATTGATATTTATATTTCTGAAACATCTGATGGTTCGTATAGCTATGATTTTTATTTAAAAATTTTTGATTCAAATGGTAATGAATTAATTTGTCAAAGATTTAATGAGTTTGATCTTAATGTATGGTACTTGGGTTATAAAGAAACTTATAAACTTGATAAAAATATATTTACTCCGGGAAACTATACTATTAAAATTATTAATAATGGAGATAACGGTTTAATGAGTGTTGCAAATTTAAATATTCAATCTATACCTCATAATTATTATTCTGCTTCTGTTAATGATATAATGGTATTTTATGATTCTAATGTAACTATTCCTATAAAAATTGATCCACCAAATCATAGTTGTACTTATGATTATGATTTTTATTTAAAAATTTATGATTCAAATAATGTTGAAAAAATTAGTAAAAGGTTTAGTAATTGGCATTTAGAGGAGTATGAATATTATACTGTTGATAATAAAATTTTAAGTGCAGGTGAGTATACTATCAAAATTATAAATTATCAAGATAATTATGTGATGGACACAGCAAGTTTAGTATTATATAAGAACTCAGTAGATATAATTACCAAGGATGTAACAACAAATTATAATAATAATGACTATCTAGTTGTAACTATCCAAGATAAATATGGTCAAGCTATTGTTGGTGGAAAAATAATTGTAAATCTTGATGGAGTAAAATCATTAACTACAGACGCAAATGGTCAAGTTAAAGTTTCAACTAAAGGATTAAATCCAAATATTTATACCGCAACAATCACTTATGATGGAAATGATATTTATGATAAATCAACCACCATTACTAAAGTTGTGGTTAATAAACTTAAAGTTTCATTATCTTCATCAGATGTGAATGTGGTCTATAATGTTAATGATAATTTAGTTGTTACATTAAAAGATAATGCTGGCAATATCCTTGATGGAGTTGATATATTAATAGATATGGGTAATGGTGTAAAAACTTTAACTACTAATTCAAATGGTCAAATTAAAGTTTCTACTAAGGGTTTAGTTCCTAAATTATACTCAGTAAAAATAACTTTTAATGGTAATAAGATATTTGAAAAAATGACTAAGTCTGTTAAAGTAAATGTTAAGAAAGCAACTCCTAAAATTACTGCTAAAGCTAAGACATTTAAGAAGTCTGTTAAAACTAAAAAGTATTCAATAACTTTAAAGAATAATTTAAATAAGGTTATGAAGAATACTAAGGTTACTATTAAAGTTAATAAGAAAACTTATACTGCAAAAACTAATAGTAAAGGTGTTGCTACATTTAAAATTACCAAATTAACTAAAAAAGGTATTTTTAAATCAGTAATTACATACACAGGCAATAAATACTACAATAAAGTAACTAAAAAAGTTAATATTAAAATTAAGTAGATGAATCCAATCTACTTATTTATTCTATTTTTTTAATTAGGATTCATTTTATAGCGCATCGTATAATTAATAAATTTAATCTTGTTATGGATAATGAAATAAAATTTGTTCATTTTAAAATGTTCTCAAAAAATAAAATTATTTTCTTAAATTATATATAACTATTAATTAAGAAATATTATTATTAAAAATTAAAGGGTTTTAATAATGAAATTAAAAAGAATGATAATTTTATCATTATTGTTATTTGGAATTTTGTTAATTGGGTCAGTTAATGCAGCTGACAACAATACAACTGAAACAATATCTATTGAAAATAACATAGATGATTTTAATATTAAAGAAGATTATAATCTTGAATTGAAGGACAGTAATTATCAAACAGTTGATGACTTTACTGATGAATATGAAATTTTAACATCTAGTTATGATGATAATCAAATTTCTGCAGAGGATAGTGATGATGTTTTAAGCAATATTCCATCAAATGCTTATTATGTTAGTAAAATTGGATCAATAGGTAGCACTAATGGAGTCACTGGATTTGCAGTATATCTTAAATTTAATTCTACTAGTAAATACTCAGATTACAAATATAGTTTTTATTTTACACTACATGCAGGTTCAGTTTCATCACCATTATATATCAGTGAAAAATATACTGGAGAATTTGTAAAAGAAAATGGAGAATATAAAACAATCTATCGCAGATGTACTGTTGATAGAACATTGGGTCCTGGAAATTATCGAATAACAATAAGAAATAGTGAAGATGGGAAAATATTAGGTACAAAAAATTGCACAGTTATGGCTGATTTACCACCTTGGGGCGCTTATAAACTTAATATTACTTGCGGTGATATTACTTATGAATCCGGTGGAAAGATAACTATAAATTATTTAACCTATGCACCAAATTATTATAAATATAAATTCGCTTATAGAATAAGTATTTATAATCCTGATACCAAAAGATCTATTCTAAATAAATATATAAATTCCACATACAACGCTAAAAGTACAACCATAGATGTTAAACCGTACTGTAGTCCTGGAAGGTATCATGTCACCATATTTAATTGCAAAGAAGAGTATGTAATGAAAGACTTTTATTTAAACATCTATTCAGAACAAAAATATTCAATTAATGTTTCACCTATTAATATCACTCAAGAGACTGGTGGAAAAATTAATCTAACCTTACCTTCAACAGTAGAATATAATAAATACAATTTTTATTTGAAGATTTATGATTCAAATAATACTTTAAAGATTGATAAAAGATATTCTGGTATTTCTCCAAAAAGGATTAATATAGAACATGTTATTAATCCAAATGAATTATATTCTGGAAAATATAGGCTAGAATTGATTAGAGCGGGTGATGAATATGTATTTCAAAATATCACATTCGATGTTCCAAATGAAATTAATGTCAAACAAAATACTTCGGATTCAGATATTAAAGAAAATTCAAGTACAAAAGAAAACACTTCATCAACAACTCCGTCAACCCAAAAAGATACTCCTAAAAAGAATAAAATAAGTTTATCCCTCAAAACAGTTAATGTAAAGAAAAGTGCTAAAAAATTAGTTTTGCAAGTCACTCTTAAACAAGGAAAAACACCACTAAAAAATAAAAAGATTACTTTCAAATTTAATGGTAAAAAATACTCTGCAAAAACTAATTCAAAGGGTATTGCAAAAGTTACTATCAAAAAAACTGTTTTGAAAAAACTTAAAATAGGTAAAAAAATCAAATATCAAGCAATATACGGTAAATTAACTGTTACTAAAGCAGTTAAGGTAAAAAAATAAGGGATTCCTCCTTTATTTTTTCTCTTTTTTATTTTAAATTCTTCTGTACTATCCTCCCACATTAATTTTATTACTTATTTTATATATAAAATATAATAAATATTATAATAAAAAATATGATATGATTATTATGGGAATTTCTGATTATATTAAAACTAGATTATTGAACAACCGTGTAGAGCAGTACAATACCAAGCGTAGCTATTGGGGTGAGGATGAAAGGCAGCCTAAAACTGATGGAATTAATACAGGCCTTGACTTGCCGGATGCACTTCCTCCTGTAATAAATAAGACAATAGCTAATGCTCGTTATGCTGTAAAACTTGATGGTTACACTTCAGGTATCTTGAAAAACAGAATTGATAAAGCTAATGTTAATATGATTCTTGTTGATAAGGAAAACAAATTATCACAAGAGCAAAAGCTAACTTTAATTTTGTGGGCACGTAAAATCGACATCAGCCAAGTAGCTAAAAATATCTTGCAAGGTGGAATGGTTGATGGAGAAGGATTAATTAAACCTGTAGAGAGATGGGATAAATCTATAGGCAAAGTTTATGAAAAATGAGTAGAGAGTCACATTTCCAGGATCTCAACCATCACCAAATTTACAATTTTACGCTTTTGTCAAAAAAAGCATCTGAAATATGTGATTCCTATTTGATATATTAAGATTAATTAAAAATATGGGATTTTCCCAAGAGAGCATTTGGTAACTATTATTTTCAAAAAAATGATATATGAAAAAATGTATTTATGGAGAGTTTTGAAAAAATAAAAGTAGAAGTGGAATATTCAATTCCACTTTTTAATTTAGGAAAGTCCAATGTCTTCATCAATATGCTGCATGATGAAATTAAGCTTTCCATTAAGCTCATCCATCTGATTCTGATAGGACCTGTTTTCATTTTCCAGTTTGAAGTATTCAGGACTTTTGATATCAATGGAGTTGACATCCAAATTGATTGTTAAACAATCCATATGGCCAATGTAAGATTCCCTTATGTTTTCAGGGTTGTCAAAGAAATAGCTTTGCCTTACTTCAGTTTTTGCCCTGCCCTGCAATGCATCGATGGTGTCCATGTCCAACCCGCTTTCACGAAGTTGGCTTGCATGGAACTTTCTTAGCATATGGCTACGGAAACGGATGTTGTGTCCGACTTTGCCAAGGCTTAACTGATTGTTGATGGATCTGAATCTTTTCAAGAACTCCTGGTCATTGATTTTAAACAATGGGGAGTCAGGTTGAAGATACCTTTGTTCACTTAACAAATAATTGATTATTTCTGTTGTTGCTTCAGGGCTGCAGCATGTATAATAATATTTGTTTGTTTTTTGCCTCCTTAGGTAGAACAGTGGTACAACGGTCTGATTGTTTTTCAACCTTCTCAATACTTCATAGATGTCATTGCTTCTGTGATAGTCTTCTGTTGCTTTTACAAAATCTCCTATGGTCAGGTTTAGTGTTTCCATTCTTGCACATCCTGATGAGCTCATAAAAAGAATTATTGATCTCATAAGTGGTGTGGAAATTTTCAAAGCTTTTTTAATAATGTCTTTGTCAGGCAAGTCTTTAAAGCTAATAGCTACTTCATCTATGTTTTTGTTACTGATTGGAGGCAATGGATGGATCTCTATTTCGAAATGTCTGTAAAATGCGAGTAACTTACTGAATCTGGTTTTGGCAGTGATGTATGCGTGTTTTTCATAGAGATGTGCTCTAAAGCTCAACAGTCTTTTTCTTAAAGTCCTGTGTTTCCAACGGATTCCTTCTTCCTCTTCATTTTCAGCTTCTTCAAGAAGTTCAACCATTGTTTTGTCATTGAACCTGCTGTATTCTCTTATGTAGATAGTGTAGGAATCAATAGTGCTTTTTTTCAGGTTTCGTGTCGTACCAAAATAGGTGATGAGGTCGGCGTCAGTTTTCATAGTCATATTTAATACCTCTTACTAAATTCAATTTTACCAAGAGAGCATTTGGTAACTATTAAAAACTGTCGAGTAATCCACCATATCCATGTAAAGCACAGTTTAAAATAGACTTAATAGTATGGAAACCTCCAAGGAAGAAGCAGAGACAGTGTACATGAAACAGTTTAAAATAGACTTAATAGTATGGAAACACTAAGGGGGCTGAATTTTAGTAATTTTATGAATAGTTTAAAATAGACTTAATAGTATGGAAACATGAATAGTAAGAACTTGCTGCCGGACTGCATAGGGGGTTTAAAATAGACTTAATAGTATGGAAACTAATGGTATGTGTGCTGGTACAATCAAGGAATGTTATGTTTAAAATAGACTTAATAGTATGGAAACTTTTCTATCCAAGCTCAATATCTTCTATAAAAATTATTCATTTTTTATTTTATAGTTATAATATTTATTTGGATAAAGTCAGATTACCTACTGGCCAATATGTGCTGATTATGGATTAGTATTATTCTTTTATTCCTTTTTTGAGTATGATTTTGTGGAATTATATAGTCAGTAGTCCATTTAATGTGTAAATGGTTTTTTTCATGATATGGATGTTTAAGCCTTTATGTGTACATGCTTATTTGAATTTAATTTTTATAATTCGACAGTTCTAAGTAACTTATCAAATTGTCAGTCCTTTACATAAAGATCTGGAATTATGGATATAATCTATTAAGAAAATAGGTAATGAATTATAATTCTTTTCATAAAATCCACTGAATATATCCACTATTTGTTTTTGTATTGTTTATATTTATTAGCTATTTTTTAAATGCATAAACTTTTATAATCTGTAATATTTGTAGAAAAATTTTTTTATTATTGATATTGCATTTTCAGAAAATCTTTGATGATCATATTTAAAGTAAAACAATAAGTGTCATTGTCGATAGTCTTAATTTAAAAGATTTTTGTTCATTTTCTGCAATAGGATTAGTTAAAATAGTATCAAATTGCTTTTTCTCATTTTATATCAGTTATTTCATTTTTTTTACAAAAAGCACAAATTGCACATAACAATAAAAAAAGAATTGATAAAAAATATTTAAATAATTATTTGTAAATATTGTAATGTAGGTATAAAATTGTTTATAATGTAGAAGGTTTTCTTATGGATGATGTAATGTCTGAATTAATAAAATTTCAAAGGGAACGTGACTGGAAGAAATTTCACTCTCCTGAAAATCTTGCAAAATCAATTTCCATTGAGGCTGCTGAACTTCTGGAGCATTTTCAGTGGGGCAAGGAGTATGATATTGAAGAAGTCGGAGAGGAACTTGCCGATGTTCTGATTTATTGCATGTATATGGCGGATGCATTGGATTTGGACATTAACGAAATAATTTTTGATAAAATGGAGAAAAATGCAATAAAGTATCCCATTGACAAGTCAAAGGGAAATGCCTTAAAGTATACGGAGTTTTAATATGATTGTTTATGAAGCTACAAAACAGGAATTTTGCGATTCTGTTCTGGTTGGATCTATTACCGATGAAATTTATGATGTTTATAAGGAAAAGATTGGAAAATCAGCAAAATCACAGATAAGGTCATGGGAAAACTCCATGGAATACATGTATAAGGTTTTAAATGATTCGGAAATTCCATCTGATTGCGGCGTAGCCATTGAATTTACAATTCCGACAACTTCTAAAAGAATTGATTTTATATTGACTGGACTAAACAGGTTTCAGGATGATTCTGTAGTTATCATTGAGCTTAAACAATGGGATTCAGCACAGAAGGTGGCAGGTAAAGACGGGGTTGTAAAAACTTATTTGGGTGGGGGAATTCGTGAAACCACACATCCATCTTATCAGGTCTGGTCATATGCCTCTTTAATCAGAAACTTCAATCAGACTGTTGAAGAAGATGAAATTGGGCTATTTCCATGTGCATATCTTCATAACTATGACTTTAAAAGTGATGATCCTCTTAAGGATGAAATTTATAAGCCTTATTATGATGAAGCGCCGTTGTATGGAAAAAGAGATGTTTTAAAACTCAGAGATTTCATCAAAAAATATGTCAAATACGGTGACAGTTCAAACATATTATACAGAATTGACAATGGAAAAATCAGACCTTCCAAAAAACTGCAGGATACCCTTTCAAACATGCTTGAGGGAAATAAGGAATTTGTCATGATTGATGAACAGAAGATTGCTTATGAGTTAGCTATTAAAATGGCTCGTGAAAGTTATCTCGATGATACAAAAAGGATTTTGATAGTTGAAGGCGGTCCGGGAACCGGCAAATCCGTAGTGGCCATTAATCTGCTTGTGGACATTATGGCGGATGATATGGTATCACTTTATGTCACTAAAAATTCTGCTCCAAGAAATGTCTTTTATGAAAAGCTTCGCGGAGGAAAACATTCCATGAGCTATTTGAAAAATTTATTTAAGGGTTCAGGTTCATTCACACAGTCCAAATCCAATGAATTTGATGCAATAATAGTTGATGAAGCCCATCGTCTGAATGAAAAATCAGGTCTTTTCAGTAATCTGGGTGAAAATCAGGTAAAAGAAATCATCAATGCCTCCAAGTTTTCAGTATTTTTCATAGACAAACATCAAAAAATCAGCATTAATGATTACGGCAGCATTGAGGTCATTCGTGAATTTGGCAAATATTTTGATGCAGAAGTGGAATATATTAAACTTGAATCACAATTCAGATGCAACGGATCAGACGGGTACCTGTCCTGGCTGAATGATGTTCTTGAAATTGAAGAAACTGCAAATTTTGACGGATTTGACTTTGACTATGATTTCAGAGTTGTTGATTCACCAGGTGAGTTGAGAGATTTAATTTTTGAGAAAAATACAAATAATAACGCAAGATTATTGGCAGGTTATTGCTGGAACTGGATAAAGGAAGGAAAGAATAATTCTGAGGTTCACGATATTGTGATTGATGACTTTTCGATGAGCTGGAACTTGGGAAACTCTGATACTTGGGCAATCGATGAGACTTCAGTTAATGAAATCGGTTGTATTCACACTTCTCAGGGTCTTGAATTTGATTATGTCGGAGTAATAATCGGAAATGACATGAGATTTGACGGGGAACATATTGTAACTGATTTTACACAAAGGGCAAGAACAGACCAGTCTTTGAAAGGAATTAAAAAGAGATATAAAGAAAATCCTCAACAGGCTTTAAAACTTGCTGATGAAATAATTAAGAATACTTATAGGACTTTAATGACACGTGGAATGAAAGGATGCTATGTTTACTGTGAAGACATGTTGCTTCAGGCTTATTTTAAGGAAAGATTGGAATAATGATAATTATTTTGTTTCGACATATTTAAGCATTCCAAAGTGCTCGTCTGGAATCAGACCTATAATGGGATTGAAATAAATATGAAAACATCAATAGTAAAGTCTTCACAACATAGAATCAGATTTAGAATGAGATTGAAATTAGACAAGAAGGAAAAAAATAGCCTGGTGTATAAATTAGATAAAATATCAAGAGATAGGAAGTGTTTTGTGTAAATACACTTCAAACCTCAAATAATTGATTCAATATTCAAAATCAAAATTCTAAAAAATTGAAATATTGGACAGATTCTTTCTTAAAAGATTTTTTTACCATCTATTGTTATAGAAGTTATTTCTCTTGTGTCATGATCCATTCCAACATCTTTTCCTTTTTGCCATTCAATAGTCATATTGTTAGTATTTTTGAAGCTAAATCCATATTTTAAATCTGGTGAGGTATTGTCATTACCTGTATCAATCACTCCAATTCCTTGAGTAGAATATATATAATATTTACCATTTGACTCCGCATCCATTACTGCTTTATCAATAGCATAAAATGCAGGTTCATATTCCCACATGCTAGTTGCATGATTTGCATTTAAATAATAATTATTACCATCAGCAGTAGTTATTAAACAATAATCGTATAAATGACTATATGCGTTGGAATCAATACCCGTAAATTTCCAATAAACACTTTCATTTGTATCAGTATCTTGTACAGTTAAAGTATGAGTATCTGCTGCATTAACTACAGAAATAGTTAATAAAACTAATAAACTCAATATTATCCATTTTTTAAATTTCAATTTTAACACCTTTTATATTCATTTTATATCTATCTATATATTTTATAATTAATACATTTCCCTATTTTTATTAGAATTCACTGATTTGCTTCTCAAGTAAAAAATAAATACTGATGATACTCTTTTAACTGCTTGTAATAGTTAGGATGGACAATTTCAAGAGGAATCCATATTGGAACACAAATTTCTCCAGGACAAGAATTAAAACGTAATACTAATTGATTAAAGCAAAAATTTATTAAAAAATCTATTAATTTTGAAATTAAATTCAAATAAATTATATATTTATAAACACAATATTATTACTAAGGAGTGAATAATATGGAATTTGTAGGAAATCAAAAGAAAGTAATTGAATATGGAAAAGGAACTCTTTTAATTGAAGCGGGTCCCGGTTCAGGTAAAACTACTATCCTTGTTGAGAGGATTAAAGAGCTGATTAAAAAGGGTGTTGATCCAGAATCGTTTCTTGTAATTACCTTTACAACCAAAGCGGCTGATAATTTAAAATTTAAATTAAGGCAGGAACTTTCTAATTCAACAGTTTTAAAGATGCAGATTTCCACAATCCATTCATTCTGTCTTGAATATCTAAAGACAAAAAACATGTCTCTGAATTTACTTGATGATGATACTTCCGAAAAAAAGACATTATTCATTCAAAAATTTAAAAATGAACTTGGTTTTATAAACGAAAACACTGTTTTGGATTATCAGTTTCCAGGAGTATTAAATAAATTCGGAGAATATACATGTTTTAACGTTGATACTAATGAATTAACTAAAAAAATCAGTGATTCAAGAGTAATTACTAAAGAATACGTTGATTTTATTAAATCCTTAGATTATTTTTCCAAAAAGCGCATTGATGATTATGATGAGCCTCTAAAAAAGGAAAAAAAGAAAAATCCTGATGAATTTGATGAGTCAAGACTCTTTTCCAAATCATGGTATAATGCAAGATACTTACAAATTGCAAAGGCCTATCCAAAGTATTTGAAACTTCTTGATGAGTATAATTATGTTGATTATGACACTTTACAGCTGAAGGCATTGGAAGAGCTTAAAAAAGACCCAATCACTAAATACACTACAGTCTTTGTTGATGAGTTTCAGGACACTGATCCTCTGCAGTTTAGGATTTTTGAGACTTTAAGAGCAAACTGTGATTACTTTACGGCTGTTGGTGATGTTGACCAGCATATCTATGCTTTTAGAAGTTCATTCAATGACTTTTTCGATGAGCTTATCAGACTTGACTCACCGGATGTTTTAAGCCTGGATGTCAATTTCAGATCAACTGACAGTATTGTTGAATTGACCGAGGCTTTCATTGCTCCTCAAAGAAAGGAAACTTCTCAAAAACATATGGTAAGTAACGGCAAGGGATATAATAATCCTAATTTTTTACTTGAAAATAAAAATAGTGATGATGAGGCTGAAAATGTTTATGAAATTATAAAATACTTGAAACTAAACAATCTGATTAAGGATTACTCTGATGTTGCAGTATTATACAGAAAGCACACTGATAAAACCATTGCCGCTTTAATTGAAAAATTCAACAGTGATTCTAATATTGATTATTCAATTAGGGGTCAGAGTGATTTGTCTTCAAAAGAAGAGGTTAAAACAGTCCTGACCATGCTGTGGTATGTATCCAGAAATACCAATGTTGGTTATGTTCTATCCAATGATGAACTAGATGAATTAAACCTTAAAGCATTTTGTGGTTTATACTTCGACACCCCATTTATATCACTTGACAATTCAACCAAATCCTATCTTTGTGACCTGCAGGATTCATATTACGAGGAAGTTACCAGAATTGAAAATGAATTGGCAGGTAAAGAGAATAAATATTCCGTTGATAAAGTACACAGAGTTAAAAAAAGAGAAAATCAGGACAGAATCTGTGAAATCTTTAAAAACATCAAAATGCCTGAAATTGATTTGGATAAAATCCAAAATCCAAAAGATAGGCAGTTTTTTGAAAAATTGGGTGAAATCAAAACCGAAATTGAAGCAGAAGAGCCTCCAACAATACTGGATGTATTCTACCGGCTGGTTGCATTGAGTAATATTTTTGACTATGAGCTTGATTATGCAGAAATCGCCAACATTGCAAAACTGACCCAAACAATTTCAAATTATGAATCATTCATATCAGAAACTGATTTTAGAGGTGTATTGTTCTTTTTAAATAGCTCAATATCCAATTACGATTCATATCAAAGCGAAACAAAAGGCGTTCAGCTCATGACAATTCATGCAGCCAAGGGCCTTGAGTTTCCGGTAACAATCATCACGTCTCTTGAAAAGGACAAGTTTCCAATGATTTCTAAAGATCCTAATCGTGAAAAAGATTTCATTTTCCCAAATGATACGTATTACACACCAAATGAATGCTTAAAATATAAAACAATTCTTAAAAAAGACAATAATGGCAATTTAAAACATGAATTTATCACAATTGAAGAGGAAAATCAGCTGAATATTGAAGAAGAGGACAGGGTTCTTTATGTTGCAATGACAAGAGCCGCCGACCTTTTGATACTCTCTACACTCAAGAAAGTGCCTGAACAAATCGAAAGAATTAGAGATTACACCACTCCATTCAATCTTGAAGATTTAAGCAATGTAAAAATCATGGAACATTACGCAGAAAGTGATAGTGGACCTGTTGTGCTGAACTATTCAAAATACACAAAATACATTTCATGCCCATTCAAATATGATTTGGGTTATAATTTAGGTTTCAGACGTTCCGGTGCAAAAGCAGCAAACAGAGGAACAGTATTTCATGAAATAATGGAAAAATGCAACCTGAAACTCATTGAAGGCATAAAACTAAATAGAGACGAGCTCTCACAAATCACATATGATACCTATAAATCTATGTTCGACATTGACGAAAATCCTGATGAATTTGAGGAATTTAAAACAAATGTCATTAATTATTATGAGACTTATTCCGTAAACCGTGAAGTCCTTGAAGCTGAATTTGACTTTGAAATATTCAGAGGAGAATACCTTTTAAACGGGGCAATTGATTTAATCTATAAAACCTCAGAAAATGAAATTGTTATTCTTGATTATAAATATGCAGAATTTGATGAAGACCACATTGAAGGTTATAAAAAACAGTCCTATATTTATGCTTCTGCATTATGGGATCTGCCTGAATACAATAAATATAAAATTAAAAAAGCGATTATTCATTTTGTTTTAAATGATCATCCTTATGAAGTTGAAATTGATGAAAATGTAATGAGTGATGAATTGAACATGTTAAATGAAGTGGCATGTCAAATCGATAAAGGAGTTTTTGTAAAAAAACCGGAAAGGCAAGATGAATGTGTGAGATGTTCATACAGATACTTCTGTAAGCCAAAAGAATTTGCAAGTGAATTGTATTTAAATGAAAATAATATTTAACAGATTCTTTTAAATCATGTTTCAATTAAACCATTAATTAAAAAAGAGTGATTTATCATGGCAAGACGAGGATGTTTTGCGGGTGGAGATTATTGCCTTACCCGCAGGGCACTTTAAGCCAATCTATTAACATCAGTTAGGGAATTTACAAAACAGGGCACGGTCCAAACTGCAAGAGAAGTGCTATTAAGAGATAAATGTGTATTTTGTGATACAGTATTTTAATCAGATGCTAAATGAAATTATATAATTAATGATATTACTTATCAAATGCTCTGTCATGAACTTTAAATAAAGTGTAATTAAATAATCAAGTAAATAGTGTTTTTAAAAAATATATGGTGTTTAGAAGTATTATGATATGGCAGTACAGCAATTATTCAAAAATCAACCCTCAGGCAGCAAAACATTTTCCATTCAGCAAGGCAAGACAATTTCAGCTTGAAACAATATCAGAAATCAAGCGGGCTATAGACAGAGGTTACAGATACATTGTCCTTGAGGCAGGAACAGGTACTGGAAAATCTGCCATTGCAGCGACTTTAGCTGGGATGTTTGACTCATCATATATTCTCACAATTACAAAGCAGCTCCAGAACCAGTACCTGGGGGATTTCAAAAATTTGGGCTTTAAACTGGTTAAGGGAAGAGGTAATTTCAAGTGCAAAAGGTATCTTGAGGATGGGGTCAAACAGACCTGTGATTTTGGAAGGTGTGTCGTTGAGGGCTATGCCTGCAGATATTCGCTTAAAAACCACTCAACATGTGAAATAACAAAGAAAAACACCTGCAACTATTACTATCAGAAGTTTCAGGCAATGATGGCTGATGTTACAATAGCAAACTATCCATACATGTTTTTGGAGCTTAATTATGTTGAGGACTTTCTTCCAAGAGACATCATGATTTGTGATGAGGCCCACAACATCGAAAACATGATAATGAGCCAGCTGACGTTGGAATTTGAAAGAAAGGATTTGAAGGAATATCTGAAGATAAATCTTTCAAAGCAGCGTATTGACGAGCTCGCCACCAGTGACTATACAGACTGGATCAGTTTTGTAGTTAAAATTAAAGAGGGATATGAAAACGAACTCTCCAAAATCAGGGATATTGACAGGCCGGAACTTTCAGAAAAGAAAATCTTCATTAAAAACAAGATTGGCGACTGCAAGCGTTTTTTAACACACTTGGAATTTGACCCGAAGATGTGGATATTTGACTACGACAGAGATTTTGAAATAGCTCAGTTCAAGCCTCTTAAAATCGATAATTATGCCAAAAATACACTGTTCAAATATGCTGACGTGTGTCTTTTTATGAGTGCAACCATTCTTGATTACAGGCTTTTTGCACACTGGCTTGGAATTTCACCCGATGAGATATATGCAATAAGGCGAAAAAGCCCCTTTGACATTAAAAGAAATCCGATTAAAACATATTCCGAGTTTAACATGTCAAGAAAGCATATCGCCGAATCCGCTCCTAGAACAATTGATACATTAAAGGAAATTCTTGAAAAGCATAAAAACGACAAGGGTATAATCCACACAGTAAGCTCAAGATGCAGGGACTTTATAATTGATGAGATTTCAAGCGACAGATTTATCTATCATGATGCTCAAAACAGAGCGGATGTCATTGATGAGTTTAAAAAATCCAGAAAACCTCTTGTTCTGGTGTCACCATCAGTTGGTGAAGGTGTGGATCTTCCGGGAGAGGAATGCAGATTTCAAATAATTTACAAGATTCCCTATCCTGATTTGGGAGACAAGCAGACCTACACAAGAAATGCCTTTGACTCCAAATGGTACAGCTACAAGACATCCCTTTCCCTGGTTCAGACACACGGAAGGGGAATGAGATTTGAAGAGGATTACTGCACAACCTATTTTATAGACAATCGTCTGACAGGTTTTATCTCCGAGGACAGTCAGGACAACCACTTTATTCCGGACACATTCAGGGATGCAATAGACCGGTTCACTCCAAGAGAAGATAATGTTAATGTAGATATGTTAACCGGTCTTGACTTTAAAAAGATGGTGGATTTGAAATATGAATATATACGTAAGGGTGAAGAGCTTTTAAAAAATGATGAAACACAAAAGGCGATTGTATTTTATCGGAAACTGCTTTCAAATAAACTCTTTGAACATGACTATTATGCATATCAAAAGCTTGCCGAATCCTATGAAAGGGCATTCATGTACGAGCAGGAAACCGAAACTTTCGTTAAGTTTTTAAAATCAGGAATCTATGCAACCAAAAACACCCTGAACGACTTTAAAAAAAGGCTTAAACTTCTGGACAATATGGGATATTTTGACTATGATTCCAATATGGGCGAGCTTGAAAACGAATTTCTCCAGATGAGAAAGATCGGAAAGGTCAATCTCACAACAAGCCCTCCTCTTTCAGTCAAAATAATCAAGATGAAAAAGGATTCAAGAAAAAAACCATCAAAATCAACACTTGATCCACTATATATTGATTCAGTTATGGAGATTGATGGGAATCTCTCATATGATGAAAAAATTGACATCAAAAGGGATTTGATTATAGAGGCCGAAAGATACATCAGCAAAAAGCAGTATGGAAATGCACGTGAGTTCTGCCTGAGACTTTTGAGTCATGAACTTTTTGTAAATGACTACTATCCATACAAAAAGCTGTCATTTATATACAGAAAGGACGGCCAGTTTGAAGATGATGAGAGGATACTGAAAGACTTTTTCAAATCAGGAATCTACTGTGATGACAGGCAGCTTTCATGGTTTAAAAACAGATTCAAGCTTCTGACAAAAATGGGTGTCTTCAATCCTGATGAAATGTATGGATTAGAAAGCGAGTTCTTTTCAAATGGTGCAAGAAAACAGTCTATGGCAAATAAACCGGTTGCGCAGGCAGAAAGAATTAATCTGAACTATCAAAAGAAGAGGTAATATTAATAATGTGGAAAATAATTTAATCCATAATGTGATAATATAATATTAACAAGAAGTATATTATTTGAGTACACAATATGACGAACTCACAATATTTTAATCGAGGTGTAAAATGATAACATGCAGAGTATGCGGATGTCTGAATGATTCCAGCAATGCAATATGCTGCGAGTGCGGATCTGACTTGTCAGACAGCGAAGACTGGGATAATTATGATGATGGCCTCAACTTTGAGGAGGCAGAAGAAATAGGATATGTAGATTCAGATTTTTACGATGAATAATGTGAAAATAATTTGGAGGAGTTTTAATTATAATTGAATGCCCATTATGCGGTGATGATATCAGAGAAGAGGATATATATTATGAATGTCCCTACTGCGGAGAATGGATTGATACAGATTACGTTTATAAGTGCGAAAGCTATGGAAACCTTGTTGATGAAATATATGAGGAATGGGTATGTCTGTTAAGTTTTAATGAAGAACCTAAGGAGGAAAATGAAATAGTATTTGAAGAAGATGATGATGTATGTCCTGAATGCGAATCTGAAAACTATGATGGATATTGCTATGACTGCAGATATCCGAACAATCAGGGGATGGATTGGAGAAAATTACGGTTAAATCAGCACTAAAATAGTGATGAAGTTATTTTCGTTTAGGCAGATGATGATTTATTTAAATATGTGGTCATTATATCCCTCAATTAATATTTAATATCCAATTTTATTCCATTTTCTTCCAATTCGTCAATTATATCATCAACATCAAATAAATCAAGGCGCAAATCAAATACTATGTCTGATATGTCCGCTGATGGGTGATTTTTGCAGTATTCAAGGACTTCTTCTTTCTTTTGTGATTTTGGAATGTCTCTTAATGTCATCTCACGCTGCATGTTTTTATCAAAATCGCTGTTGAAATAAGCGGTTCTTGCAATGAGATTGATTGGACTATAGTAGCTCATTCTATCATAATTGTCATTACCCAGCTCCGGAAACAGTACTATAGGGCAAAAGATATCTTCAATTAAATAATCAATTGTCTGATAGATTTCATTGAAACGGGTTAGCATTCCGTTAAAAAATGTTTCCTCTTCAACAGAAACATTAACAAGAAGCTTTCTTTCGGTTGTCCAATCTAATTCATCACTTATCTCAAGTGAAACAGTACTGTCCGGAAAATATTTAACTAAATCAGGTCTGATTTCATTAAGTATTTCAATTGTGTTCTTGTTAGTGTTGATAAATTCACAGATTTCATTTTCAGGTGAAACAAATTCATAATCTCTTTTTAAATTATAATTCATAGTTTTTCCCTCGATTGTCTGACTTGGTAAAATTGTCGCCACATGGTAAAATTGACTTCAAATACTGATAATACCAGTTTATTTTTTAATTAAATAGTAATATGTCTTTAATTATTTAAATAGTTATTGTTAATGTTGTTTTATCAAAATTAGAATGTAAAATCAATATTATAATTCCAAATAATTATTGTTTTGACTTTAAAAGTGATTCACTTAATCGGGAGTTTAAATTAACATGTTTAAATATCATTAATTATAGAATGTTAATATGATGTTAGAGTGGACTATTTGTAACAATTGCGGTAAAATCCTTGACAGCTCACAGGTGACATGTCCCTCCTGCGCCAGCGAGGTTGAAAAAATTCAGATGGATTATCTTAATGATTATCTAAACAGTTTCACATTTCTTTTGAATACTGTTGGAGTATTTTCAGACTTTTCACCGGCACTGGAGCAGTTCGACTGCATGAACCTTAAAACCATTGTTCTTGATGATTTATTCAAGTGGTTCAGTTATCTTGGTCTTGGAGACGGCAAAATAACCGATAATGAAGTTGAATTTATAAATTCACTTTTAAATACCAGCTACACTGCTGATGATATACTCTCCCTCAGCGAACTGAAGCTCGATGAGGAAATTCCTCTTTCATTTGTTGCGCTTCATGAAATCGACCAGTTCGGATTGAAATATGACATGAACAATATCAATTCATGCGCACAGCTTTTTGACTGCTATAAATTCCTCGGAAAGTTTTTCATAACTGTCGACAATAATCTCGATGAAGATGTACTGGAGATGTATGTATCATACATAAAAAGGCTTCAAAACTACATGAAGGAAAATGAAATATCAACAGATCTGCCTGAAACCCGGCCTGAAATTTCCAAGCAAAAAGAAGAGGAAGTCGAAGAGTCAAAATCACTTGACGAGCTTATTGAAGATTTAAATAAACTTATAGGTCTTGAAAAGGTTAAAAAGGATGTAAACTCCCTTATAAATCTTGTAAGAATCAGAAAGATTAGAGAGGAACGTGGGATAAAGCAGACCCCGATGAGTCTTCATCTGGTTTTTTCAGGCAATCCCGGAACCGGAAAGACAACTGTTGCAAGGCTTCTTTCAAAAATATATCATGAAATCGGACTTCTCTCAAAAGGCCATCTCGTTGAAACCGACAGGTCAGGTCTTGTTGGCGGATACGTAGGTCAGACCGCAATAAAAACCCAGGATGTTATCCAGTCCGCTCTTGGAGGAATCCTGTTTATAGATGAGGCATATGCACTCAACCAGAGCAGTGAAAACGACTACGGAAAGGAAGCAATAGATACGCTCTTAAAGGCAATGGAGGATAAGCGTGACAATTTGATTGTTATTGTTGCAGGTTATCCTGCCCTTATGGACAGTTTTCTTCACTCAAACCCTGGTCTTGAGTCCAGATTCAACAAGTTCATATACTTCGAGGACTACAACGGCGAGGAGCTCTACAATATTTTCAAGCTTATGGCATCAGACGCAAATCTGACACTAGATGAAGCGGCAGACGAGTATATAAAACAGTACTGCGAGAAGATGTATGAAAACAAATCCGAAAACTTTGCAAATGCAAGGGCTGTGAGAAATCTATTTGAAGAGGTTTTAACAGCACAGGCAAACAGACTTGCCTTAAAAGATGACATTACAGATGAAGAACTGAACACTTTAACTTATGAAGACTTTTTGGTGGATGACAATGACATATAAGATATGCAATAACTGCGGAAAAAGGGTCAACGGAAATGCGAAATTCTGTCCTAACTGCAAATCACAATCATTCAGGCTTTCAGGTGAACTTACAGTACCTGACGACTCCCTAACACACAAACTGTTCTACTGGAACTATAACAATTACTACATGATTTCAAAAACAAAGGTATTTTCAATCTTTGTTTTTGTTGTATTGATACTGACATGCATTACTTCACCATATCCTCTTGGAGTGCTGGGCCTTACTTTAATATTTACTGCACTGGCATTTCTTGTAAGTTATGTCTTACACAAAGTAATCTCACATCCTTCCCAAAATCAGCTTGAAAGCAGTGATTACGGACTTTTAAGTGATATGGGCAATCTCCTTTTTTACTGGCAGGACAAAAAGACAGGTTATTTCAGACTTTCAAAAACAAAAATAATAAGCATTGTTCTATTTGTCGGTTTTACCATTCTTGGAACTGCAGTATCCAAAAATCTCTTTGTAGGTGTAATTGTAGCTGCAGTTTTTACCCTTCCTATATTTATAGCAGGTTTTATAATCCACAAGCTCACCAATAAGGATCCAGGTGTCAAAAAAATCAAAGAACCTAAAAAGCCTAAGCAAGTCAAAAAGCAGGCTGAAATTGAAAAGCCGAAAGAGGCTGAAATACCGGTGTCTCAAAAGGATGGAATCGATGAGGATTTACTGGTTTACAAAAGGGAAATTGAAGAGTTGAATGTCAAATTCGATTCAAAGGAGAAAGCTGCAAGAGAGCTTATTGAAAAGCGTTTTGCACCTCCTCAGCTTACATATACAAGATTCATATCATCTGTTGACAATGCAAGTAAACTCTTTAAAAGTCAGTACGAGTCTGCAATGAACATTATTAAGCTTGCAAGTGATGACACTCCAAGAATCAGACAGGAGCTTGATGCAAAAGTTGATATATTAAAGAAAATCATCTCCAAGATGGATGCTTTGGCCAATGAACTGGTTTTAAGCATAGACGATGCTAAAGAAGATGATGTCGACAGTCTCATTGATGACATGGACATTCTCATAAAATCCGTAGATGACTACAAATAACAGAAAAATATTTTAACATTATAAACAAGATATTAACATGTGATATCATGGATGATGAAACATTGAAAAAATATGCATATGTAAACATATCATCATACCGGGCCAGGGTCGTAAAGACTCTTAAGGATGAGGATAAAACTCCGACTGTAATCGCAAGGGATGCAGGAATCAGAGTAAATCACATTTCCCATGTCCTAAAGCAGCTCAAGGAATGTGAAGTTGCAGAATGCATTAATGAACAAAACAGAAAAAACAGGATTTACCGCCTGACAGATGTCGGAAGAGAAATAGCCGATTATATAGACAAAGAGTAGTGATTAAATGACAGTCCAGAAAGACAGAGAAACTCTTGATGGATGGACAAAACCCCAAAAAACACAAAAACTCACACGTGCAGACATATTCAGCCAAGAAGCTTTAAAATTACACCAAAAAAGAAGAGACAAGGAAGCCCTTACACTAATCAGTCTTGCCATTGAAAAGGACAATTCAAAACCGGACTACTACAACACCAAAGGACTTATTTTACAAAAGCTCTACAAATACAGACAGTCACTGGAAGCATTTGACAAATCACTTGAAATGGAATTCAGCGAGGATGTTCTTTTAAATAAAATCAACATGCTTTATGCCTGGGCAAATTCACTCAACGATAAAAATAAGGCACTTGAAATCATAACAGAAGCAATCGAAAGCACTGCATATATCTCACAGGATTTGGATATGGAAAAGTTCTGGTATCTCAAGGGAAGCATACTGGACTGTCTTGGAGACAAGCTTGAATCCAAAAAATGTTATATGATAGCGGAAAATCTCCAGGATGAGATTGCAGTGCTTGACGAACACACACAATATATCAAAACAACAGAAGACACTCTCATTTGCATTACCGGAACTCAGTTTTACCAGAGCTTTGATTTGATTAGAGAAGGTCTTGAAGTTGATTTAATCCCTGAAGATGACAACGAACATGACAGCGATGCAATAAGAGTCGAGGCAAATGGAATGACGATAGGTTATGTTGCAAACAGTCCTCATACGATGATTGAAGGTGTTAAAAGCGCCAGTGAAATCAGAAAGAGTGCTCCTAAAAAAGCTGTGGTGATGTTTTTATATCTTTATGAATATATAATTGCCAAAATTGTTTAATAAGTGTTGTCATCAATTTTTTGAAGAACTTTCATGCCCATTTCAGTATTTTTGTATATTCGGCCTCTTTTTGCTTCTTCATTTTCACAGAATACGAGATTTTTCTCCTTTAAATCATGAAGTGCATTTGACACCTGTGTTATTCTTAGGCCTGAATTTTGTGCGATTTCGGTAGGTATGAGAAATTCCTTTTCCAATGCCTTTAATGTTTTGTATCGTGTGGGTGAAACTTTCACAAATCCTATCATTGACCATATTTCTTTTTCATTATCTTCATGGGACATAGATAATTCTTTATTTTAACTATAAGACATTTTTATTTATTGAATATTAATTTGCTATTTTTTGTGTATTAACGGTTTAATACTGCTTATCAACAAACTATAACCATTAACTTTTATAATATATGAGAACATATATTATAACAACAAAATGTAAAGAAGGTTTTCCATGGACGTAATGCTTATAAAAAATAAACATTTAACATACACATTGGAACATGCAAAACTCTATTTGGATGATAATGAAGAAATTCCTATGGAACTTTTACTTAATCTCATTGGAGAATTGCGAGTTTCCAATTTGCTGATACCTGCTGTTGAAAAAGAAGATGAATTAGTATTCGAAAATGTAGTTTTCGAAGATGATGATTCAACATACCTTCCTCTCTTTACAAACGTTGAGGAGTTTGAAAAGCATCAGGGTGATGACAGTGAGTTTGAACCTCTGGACAATAACTTTGAACTTTATCTGGAAATTGTAAAAGAAAGCGGTGTTGACGGAATTATCATTGACCTGGAAGGAATGTGCATACCTTTTGATAAGGATTTCCTTGCTGAAATTCCAACCGGCAGTCCTGTATCATTTTCAGATGATGATGAGGATGCATGCTCCAAAGAGGAACTCAAAGAGATTTTCGAAAATCCTGGAAATGAGGAGTTTGTTTCATTTTTGAAAAATGACGCTGACCATGATAATTTGGAACCTCTTATGGTGGAGCTTTCAAATTCACACCTTTTAAATGCAGTCATAAGCGATGAACCTCTTGATGAGTTTGCACAAGACGGCATAATCGAATCATCAGATGTCGACGGATTCAGTCTCTTTGTCATTGATGATGATCCGATTCATATGGCAATGATTTTTACCTCCAAAGAGGAAATGGCCGAAACCCTAAAAGACAGTGAAGCCAACTTTTACGGACAGATTACAGTTCTCACTGACCTGTTTGAATTTGTCCTGAGAAATGACATGGACGGTATTGTCATAAATCCGAATTCCCTTGAATACTATATTTTAAGAGAAGAGATTCTCTCACAGGCAAGGGGAATTGAACTCATAGCAGAAGACGGCAGATTCAGGGACTCCCTTGACTATGCATTTTTAATTTAGGTAATGGTTAATCCATTCCTCAATCTTATTTTTTTGAATATAATTTTTTAAGTGCAAAAAGACATATATTTAATATGATGATAACACACGAACATTTAAGATTGGTTATTGAAGATATCTATTCAAACAATAACGAAATCACCGAAGACTTGCTTACAAGACTGATTAATGAATTCAGGTATTCAAATTTATATATTCCGGCAAAAAGAGAGAACAATACTCTTAACTTCATCATATATGATGATGAATACGGAAAGATAACTCCTCTTTTTACAGACCTGGACGAATTCAGAAAATTCTTCAGGGACGAAGACATTGAAGTTTTAAACAACTCCTTCGAGCTTTACCAGAATATACTGAAAACTTCAAAAATAGAAGGCTATATTCTTAATCCTGCTTCTGAAAAGTATCTGTTTAAAAAGGAATTTATCCTGAGCATCAAAAATATTCCAAAAACTAGCTTCTATTCAAACAACCCATATACTCCGCAAGAACTTAAGGAAATTGTTAAAAACATTGACAATAAGGAGCTTGAAAGTTTTATTGAAGATCCTCTAAACATTGGAGAATATGAGATGCTTTTTGAAAAGCTTTCAAATTCACATATACTTACACTGATGCTTGCTGATTATGACCTCACAGAGTATATGAAAGACGGAATAATCGACCAGAAAGAGACTGGCCCTCTTGCAAGCATGCACACAGACAGGGTAGGGGGAAAGTATGCAACCATATTTTCATCCGCAGATAAAATGGCCAGTGTAAATACATCCAAATTCAAATACTCGCAGCTTGTAAATCTTGCAACACTTGTGAATTTTGTCCTTACAGAAGACATGGACGGAATAATTTTAAACCCCGAAAGCGACAATGTCCTCATATCAAGGCAGATGCTTTTGAGATACTCCCTGGGTTTTGAAAAATTTGCAAATGACCCTGGTCTGTGCGAGTCAATCTATTACTTATTTGACATCAACTTATAATATTAATGAAAACAAAAGGTATAATCATGTCCGAATTGTCTGAACTAATAAAAATCAACAAGAACATTGAAGAGCAGAACCGGGAAATAATCCGACTTTTAAAAAAGATTGCCGGAGAGGAAGACCTGAAGGAAACTGTTTCCAATGAGGTTAAACAAATGATGAAGCCTTATCCGGAAAATCCTTTTGACTTTTCAACCCTTTCATATGATGACGGCTCTGAAGAACTTTTAGAGGAACCTGTTTTAAACTTTGAAACCGACAACCCCCATTTTGCACAGCCTCTTGATGTGGGTGAGGTCTACTTTATGGAAGGTGAAAACCTCTTCAAGATATCCATTAAAAATAATGAAACAATCATCGATAATTTAGATAGTTCAAGTGATCCTGTTGATTATTATTTGGCGGAACTTGTAGCAAATGAATTGTACAATAATAATCAAAGTTTTGATAGCTCTACAGTTATACTTCCAGACTCAGTAATGGGAACTTTGCCGATTGCACTGGAGCGATGCATAGCTGAAGGCGGCGAAAAAGTTTACGGGCCATGGAAGTCAATGATGGAACTTCTAAACGCACCGGGATATCTTCAAACAGAACTCCAGCTTGACTTTTACAAATCAGAAGAACACCTGCTTGAAAGGGTATTCAGGGAGGTATAAAATGTCTAAATACTGTCCAAGCTACGGTGAAAAACTGGTTGATGAGGCAAAATTCTGCAAAAACTGCGGATTTGATTTGTCAGGCAGAAATATTCCTCCCGAAGGAGATAATGCCGTACATACTACCTATACTCCGCAGGTATTCGAAAAAAGCCATACTCTTGCAACAGTTCTCGGAGTGATATTTGCATTTATCAGTCCTCTTATTGGTGCGATTTTCGGAATATATCTCATTACCCGTAAAGACAGCGAAAAAGCAAAGACATACGGAATCGTAATTATCGCATTAGCTGCAGTTGTTTGGATTGTTAGTTTTTTATTAGTGAGGGTGATTTAAGTGGATTATAAATCTCTATCAAAATTTACATATGCTGATATTGACAAGGAAGTTCTGATTAACTCTGTCTTATATAATAATGATGCTAATGAGCTTAAAATGAATATGATGGCTGATTACGAACCTTGTTTTTATAGTAAAGCCATTGAGGATACTTTCATTCCTTCAAAATTCTGTCCGAAATGCCATAAGAAATATCCGAGTGAGGAAAATTTCTGTCTTGACTGCGGAGTTGCACTTAAGGATATTAAGGATGTCGATATAAATCAGATTCAGTTAAATCCGAAATTTCGCATTAAGGGTAATAATCACTATGATGATTTTAATGAAATTTTAACCTTTGAAAACCTCGAAAAAATCAACATAAACAGCTTTGACATTAATGCCATTTCAGAAAAAATCAGACGATCTGCCATTAGAAGGCTTGACCGCACAATAAAGAAAAATGACATACTGCTTGATGATTTGTCAGTTCTTGAAAAGATAATGCTTTTTTGCAAGTCATTTGTTAATGTGGAATACAAATCATACGGACCTGAACTCGGATACTATGAGTTCAATAAAATCTATATTGACGACAGGCAGCTGGACGTACTGCAGATTACAACTCTGATTCATGAGCTTACACATTTTCTAAACAAGGAAATCCTTTCACATACATTATGCCAGATTCTTGACTGCGACAAGACAAGTCAAATCGAGTCAATTGTAACATTCATTCTTTCATATTCACCATTAAACCAGCTGGTGGATGAATATGCTGCCCACACAGTTGAGGGAAGATTTACATTATACGGATTTCAGGACTACTCATCATTTTTAAACATTCAAAATTCAATAGATATTGCAGATGAGGAAATAGAAATGCTAAAGACAATCGGAAATACCTTTGCAATTGCCATAAAGCATATTCTTGAATCATTCATTAATGCCGATTTACTTAAAGACATTAAAAATCAGTTCAAATCAGACATTATGGACCAGCCGGATTATAAAAATCTTGCACTTGAAAACTGTACATTATTAAATAAGGAAGGTTTAACAAGAGCCGTCAGATTCATTCTCTATGACGGATTTGCAGTTGCAATGGATAATATCGATACATTAGAACAATATAATATTAATTTGGAGTAATTAGATGAATATTAAAGAAAGAATTTTAGAGCTTAATCGCCAGTGCAAAAACGAAGATACCAAAATAGATGACCTGCTTATAACATTAATGACACGTTTTCAGCTCTTTGAGCCATGCAAATACATTTCAGAAGATGAGGAATGGATAAGCATATGTCTCATTTCACTTGAAAATGAAAACATGTCCCAGCCAATGTCAATTAAAAAATGTGAAATAACAATGTTCGGCATATTCAATCCGGAAGAAATCGAAATGAACCAGATTAAAACAGAACCTGAGGATTTTTACCAATGAAAGAATTGCTCTTCTTTGCTGATTTTGACGTTGATGAAACCACACGTCAAATCACAGATATAATGTCTGAGTGGTCTATCCAGCTTCTCGACATCAACGGCCCCACCTGGGTAATATACGACTATGATATGGAAATCAGGTATATTTTACGTTTTCAGGTTGATTTTAACGATTTGGAATCCAGAATAAAGCTGGAAGATTTAAAACTCAATGTAATACATCATATAGAAAGCTTAAAAGATGAAACCGCATACAGGGACAATCTGATTAATTCTGTATTTTTAGAAGAAGAATAAAAATAAAAAAAAGAAGAATTAAAATTAATTAATTCTTGTATTATAGTATCTTACACCATCACTGTCATAAGTGTACCATCTGTTAACTTCATCATCGTATTTTTCACCGATGACAGGAACATAGGAGTCACTTTGAGGATTGTATACTTTATAAGTTGTGTTATTGGTATTGTTAGTATTGTTGAGTCTTGTGGAATTGTCTCCGACAACAGTAGTGTTGTTTGCTTTATCTACATTAATAACTTTTGTAGTATTGTTATGGTTTGTAGCATTGTTAATGTTAAGTGAATTGCTGTCACTCATATAGATGAAAGCTGCAAGACCTGCAAGAGCTATTACCAAAATAGCAATAACAATTAAAATCACATTTTTGGTTTCCATATATTCACCTATATAAATCTATGTTTTATCTAGTATTTAATCATTAATTTAATCGGATACGTCATAGTCATCAATCATCATGTAGTCAAATTCAGGATGTTTGGATTTGATTTCATCTAAAACCTTCTCTTTGACTGCATTTCTGTCGGCATCAAAATCAACTATGATATCAAATGAAACAATCTTTTCTTCCTCATATACGATAAATCCGTGAATTTCAATGATTTCATCGTACTTTTCTACAATCTCATCAAGGTCGTTTCGTATGTCCTTGTATTTGTCGTTTCGCGCATATACTCCAACAGCAACAAGGGGAATTGAAAACTCGTCATATATCTTTCGCTGAAGCTGTGTTGTAAGCTTCTGGATGTCAACGGCAGTTAATGTATCGTCGACCTCTACATGAACGGATGCCTGAAGATGTTCCGGTCCGTAGTTGTGAATAAACAAGTCATATGCGCCATAGACTCCCGGAACTTCACAGATTGAATTTTTAATCTGCTGTGATACTTCACGTTCTGCCCTTGCACCTATAATGGTGTCGACAGTTTCTCTAAGCATGTCATAACCTGCCTTGAGAATAACTATTGAAATTATCACTCCCAGAATGCCCTCAAGGGAAATGTGGAAAAATAGTGAGATTATAGCTGCAATCAGAGTGGAAAGAGACAGTATTGAATCAAAATACGCATCACTTCCGGATGCAACAAGAGGCTGGGAGTTAATTGACTCTCCGACACCTTTTACATATCTTCCCAAAATGAATTTCACAGCTACTGCAACGGCAATGATAAATAGAGAAACGGGAGTATAATTTGTAACGTCAGGATTGAAAATCTTAGGCCAGGATTCCATAAGCGCAGTAAAACCTGCCCACAGGACAATAGCTACAATTATCACTGATGAGAAATATTCAATTCTTCCGTAACCGTAGGGATGTTCCTTGTCAGGTGCCTTTCCTGATATTTTAGCACCGATAATTGTAATTATTGAAGACAGTGCATCAGTTAAATTGTTTACGGCATCCAGGGTAATTGCAATGGAATTTGTAAGTATACCAACTGCAGCCTTGAACGCAACAAGAATGAGATTTACCACAATGCCGATTATACTTGTTCTAACAATTGTTTCTTGTCTTGTCATGTTGACTATATTTGTTAAATTTTCAATATAAATTATTTGAAATTTAGTCATGAAAAAATTTAAATATGTTCAATATATACTATATTTTAAAAACGTGGAGGAAAAACCATGACAGTATACGATTTTGAAGTAAAAGACGGTGAAGGAAACCCTGTTTCCTTAAGCCAATATGAAGGTAAAGTACTGTTGATCGTAAATTCAGCAACCAAATGTGGTTTCACACCACAATACACAGAACTGAACGAAATCTACGCAGAATTCAATGAACAAGGATTTGAAATCTTGGATTTCCCTTGCAACCAGTTCGGAAAACAGGCTCCAGGTACAACAGAAGAAATAACAGAAGTATGCAGATCAAAATGGCTTGTTCCATACACAATCTTTGAAAAAGTAGACGTTAACGGTGAAAATGCATCCCCGTTATTTGAATACTTAAAAAACGAACAGCCTTTTACAGGTCTTACAGGTAAAGGTGCAGGTAAACTCAAACTTGTCGTAAAAATGACCGACAGACACTACAAGGACAACAATGACATCAAATGGAATTTCACTAAATTCCTTGTTGACCGTCAGGGAAATGTCGTAAGAAGGTTTGAACCTACTGAAGATTTGGCTGACGTTAAGGAAGCAGTAAAAGAGCTGTTATAAAATAAATTATAGATGAAAATAATATTTTTCATCATTTACTTTTTTTTTTGACTAGAAAAATCCAAGCATCACTGCAGATATTACTGTCATATCAGTAATCAGATGGGCAAGATATGATACAAACAGGTTTTTGGTTTTAAGATATGCATACAGATGAAATATTGAGCCTGCTGCCTGAATCAAAAGTACTGAAAGGATGCTTATTCCAGGTTCAAGATGAATAAGGCCGAAAAAGATTAGTGTAATTGCAGAAGAGGCTATAACTGACAGTGTGCGGTTTGAGCTATATTTATAAAATACCCTTAAAAAGAACATCAGCGGTATGAATTTCATCAGTTCTTCACCCAGCATGAAAAATATCAGGGATATGAGAGTAATGATATTCGGATTAATGTTTGAAACATCGGGAATTTTGTTTGCATATAAAATAGTTGTAAATATGCTGGAATAGATAATATATGCAAGACCCATCGCAACTGCAAGAATAATCTCATTTTTTGTCGGCTTTTGGAAAAAAAGTGAATAGTTCCAGTTTGAAAAATACAGAAGGGGAACAAGAAGCACAAGAGCAAATATTATGCTGCAGATTATTTCATTACCAAAAAAACCCTGAAATCTGTTGATTAAATATGCTGTGGGAACACAGATTAAAAGTACAAGCCAGCCTAATTTAGACATCTTCGGTATTTCGTTGTAGAAAGGAAAATCCCTGTCGTTATCTAAATTTAACATGAATAATCACCTCTATGCTGCTCCGCTGATTTTTTTCAAAAAGCTTACCCTGCTCATAAGGTATACAACCGCAAGTGAAATGAGTGTAACTCCTATGTAAATTATCGGGAAGTATTTCACTTCTGTTAAATGCAGTTTAAGCATTGCCTTAAAGATTATGCTGTTTACAAAATACATTCCGTAGCTGCAGGCACTTATCCAAAATATCAGATTGCCGAGAAATCCGTTTATGAGTCTGTTGTGAGTTTCGCCTTTTTTGTTTTCAAAGTAGTTTGTAAGTCCCTTGAACATGAGAAATATTCCAAGACCTGCCATTGCCACAAATATGCTTTCATATCCGCAGTTAATGTGGAATTTAGCGAATCTGAGATAGAAATTCAGAACGGTAAATCCGGCAAACAGAAGGAATCCTATTATGCACTGGCTTAAATCGGACATTTTAAAGTCGGTGTTTACAAGATAGTATCCGAGCATAAAGTATCCAATATCTCCTGCAAAGTAGGAAAGCTCAAGACTTCCCAAAGGAAAGTGGCCTGCTGTGTTTAGAATAATTGTTATAAACCAGATTATGATGAAGAATTTGACTCCTTTCATTTTGTATTCCTTAACAAATCCGTTGAGGACAGGTGTAATCAGGTATAATCCAATCATTTCATATACAAACCAGGTAAATCTTTCATTTGCAGTTATTATGCGTATTGCTTCTTCCATGTCAAAGAAATAATATCCTACAAGTGCAGCAATTGCAATCCAGAATATTGCAGGATAGATAAGTCTTGTAAATCTTTTTTTGAAAAATTCGCCGAGATCATAATTTCTGTTCAAAAGCAGTGCACCGCTCAGCATGAAAAATATTGGGACACCTACAACTCCTACAACATTTAAAAAATCCATTGCGGCAATTTTAAGGTGGTCCTCGAGAAACGGTGTAAAAATCCTTGTTGTATGACAGAGGATTACACACAGTATTGCTATTGCCCGAAGTTCATCCAGATAAAAAATACGTTTGCCCAAATATTTGCCCGACATAATACACTGCTCCGTTATATTTATTATTAAATTTGAAAAATTTGATATTTAAAGTTATTTTTAATTAAAACTTATTAACTATTAGTTACAAAATATAATTATTTATAAAAAGGTGCAATGATAATGTATAATAAAATTTTATTACCTACCGATGGTTCAGGTTGTGCTGAACAAGAAGTTGATAGAGTCACAAATTTGATTGCAGATGACGGTGAAGTAATCATTATATCCGTAGCAGGTAAAATTACTTCAAGTGCTTTTCAAAGCAAAGACAAAGTTAGAAAATTAAACGCCAGAATGAAAAAAGAAGCCGAAGAAGCTGTTAAAAAAATGGAAGCTAAATTCGATTCCTCAATAAAGGTTACAACAATGGTTAGAACAGGTTTTCCAGCAGAAACCATTAATCAGGTTGTAGAAGAGGAAGGTGTCGATTTGATTGTAATATCCGCTTCAGGAAAAAGTGGAATTCACAGATTCGTAATAGGAAGCGTAGCTGAAAAGGTTCTTAAGACAGCTGATATTGATGTTTTACTGAT
This sequence comes from uncultured Methanobrevibacter sp., assembly GCF_902764455.1. Classification (NCBI taxonomy): domain Archaea; kingdom Methanobacteriati; phylum Methanobacteriota; class Methanobacteria; order Methanobacteriales; family Methanobacteriaceae; genus Methanobrevibacter; species uncultured Methanobrevibacter sp. The sequence goes on along the minus strand of NZ_CACWVY010000008.1, from coordinate 32,419 downwards.
TCACAACAATTAGGTGATTTATATGGATACAAAAAAGCTTGCAATATATGTTATAGTAATTGTTATTATTGCAGCTGTAGGATCATTTTTATATATTTCTGCAAACAGCCATAACACCAAAATCGAAGTTGAAAACAACGGTACTCTGAAAAATGGCGATGTCGTCAATATACTTCTGACTGACGAGTACAGAAATAAATATCCTAATGAAATGATTGATGTTAAAATATTGGATGATTCAGGCTGGGCGCACAAATATCAGGTAAAAACTGATGAAAAAAGTGAAGCTCACGTTGAACTTCAAACCTTTGAAAACGGCAACTATACCATTCACTGCCAGTACAATGGTACAATGTTCAATCATCCGTATAAAAGCACAGACAATTTGGTTATTAATGATGGTTTAAATTAATCATCAAAAATAACACTATTTTTTTTTGAGGTCTTATTGTGGTTAAGGTATCTGTGGTTATTCCGGTTTATAATGTTGAGGACTTTCTGGGGGAATGTCTTGACAGCATAACAAATCAGACATTGACTGACATAGAGATAATATGCGTCAATGACGGTTCAAAAGACAAATCACTGGATATTTTAAAAGACTATGCCGCAAAAGACGAAAGAATTACAGTAATTGACCAGGAAAATGGAGGTCATGCTGTTGCAACCAACCGTGGAATGCAGATGGCAAGCGGCGAATATCTTTTTTTAATGGATTCAGACGATATCCTTGATTTGACAGCACTTGAGAAAACCTACAGCCTTGCAGAAAAAAAGCAGGTTGACTTTGTCATATTCCAGGCAATAAACTATTACATGGACAAGGACGAATACCTTGAAGAGGAAAACTACAGCATGAACGCACTTGCAGATTATGTTGGAGATTCAGTTTTTAATTATAAAGACATCAGAGACCATATATTTGACATTACAGTCACTCCATGGTCAAAACTATACAGCCGCAGATTCATCGAAGACAACAATATCACATTTCCGGAAGGACTGGTTTTTGATGATAATGTATTTTTCTGGGATGTTCTCTTTGCTGCAGACAGGATTACCTTCCTGCGCCAGCATCTCTTTAAAAGAAGATGGTATCCGACCTCTTCAACACGTGCCGGAGATGAGAGATTTTTAAACTATATCGATATCTGCAACCTGATATGGGATGTGTTTTTCAGATACGGCGAGTTTGACTATTATAAAAAGGAGCTTTTTGACAAAAAGATAGGAACAATATACTACTGGTATAAAAACATCCAGGATGAATTTAAAGAGCTTTTCTTTAATGCCATGAAGGATGACTACAAAAAGATTGACGATGATAAGAATTTCCGGAAATATTTCACTGAAAATCTCACAGAAAGACAAAGGACAATATTTACAAGCGTTCTTAAATCCCAGACTCATGAGGAATTCGATTTGTACATGAAAAACTATGAACTTGAAGTTGAAAACAAACATCTTAAAGAATTATTGGACAAACCCCTTTTAAAACTGATTGGATCAAAGCTGAGGTGATGATTATGGTTAAAGTATCTGTTATAATGCCTGTTTATAATGCCGGTGACTATTTGCATGAAGCCTGCCAGTCTGTTTTAGGCCAAAGCTACTCTGATATTGAACTGGTCTGTGTGGATGACGGCTCAACAGACAATTCACTCGATATTTTAAACGAAATTGCTGCAAAGGATTCACGGGTTAAGGTCTTTCATCAGGAAAACTGCGGAGGGGGAGCCGCACGTAACTTTGCATTAAACCACATTACCGGTAAATATCTTTATTTCATGGATGCAGACGATAATGTCAAGAGTGAAATGTTCAGCGAACTTGTAGCAAAAATGGAAGCCGACAGTCTTGATTTTATCATATTTTCAGCCATGAACTATGCGGAAGATACAGGAGAACTTTTCAAAACTCCTTACTACAGCATGTCCAAGATTAAGGCCTTCGGTGAAGGCAAGATTTTCGGCTTTGATGATCTGGGAGATTTGATATTTGACATAAGCGTCACACCATGGTGCAAGTTTTATAATGCAGATTTCGTTAGAAAAAGCGGTGCAAAGTTTCTGGAAAATTCAATATTTCATGACAACCAGTTTTTCTGGGAAGTGCTTTTCAATGCAAAAAGAATGACCTTTGTTGACGGTTATTACTATACAAGACGCAGACACTCCGCCTCATCAACAGGAGCCGGTGACGAGAGATATGTAAACATAATAAACGTTGTAAACAACATCATAAAACTATTTATCAAATACTCACAGCTTGAAAAATATAAGCATATCCTCTACAACAAAAAGGTTTTCTGGATATATACAAGATATGTTGAGATTCATGAGGAATTTAAAAAGCTTTTCTATGATGCAATGAAAGAGGATTTCTCAAATATCTCAGATAAATCATTTGTTGAATGTTTGGATGACAAAAACAGATTCATCTTTGAAAGTGTCATATCATCAAAGACAATGTGCGAGTTTGATTTGCTCATCAGAAATTATGAATTGACCAGGGAGAATCTGGAGTTGAAAAAACGAAAAAACTTACCTAATTTTGTTAAATATAGGCTAAAAAGAATTTTAAAATAACAATTTTTCTTTAAGGTTTATATAGTTAGTAAAATATATTATATACTAATAGAGGTTTTTTTAATGGTTAAAGTATCAGTTGTAATTCCTGTTTATAATGTGGAGGATTTTCTTGGTGAATGTCTGGACAGCATCTGCAATCAGACACTTGAAGATATTGAAATTATTTGTGTAAATGACGGATCCAAAGACAAATCCCTTGAAATATTAAATGAATATGCTTCACGTGACAAGAGAATGACCGTTATTGACCAGGAAAACGGAGGTCATGCGGTAGCGACAAACAGGGGAATGAAACTTGCAACTGGAAAATACATATTTTTCATGGATTCCGATGATATCCTGGAACTTACCGCCCTTGAAGATACTTACAAGGTTGCAGAAGAAAGGGATGTTGACTTTGTAATATTCCAGGCCATAAACTATTATATGGATACAGGCAAGCTTGTTGAAGCGGAAAACTACAGTATGAACGAACTTGCAGATGATGTTGGCGATTCCGTATTCAACTGGAAAGACATTAAAAAGCATGTATTCAACATTACAGTTACACCATGGTCCAAGCTCTACAACAGAGAATTCGTAATGAAAAACTCTATCATATATCCAGAAGGACTGGTTTTTGACGATAACGTGTTTTTCTTCGAGACACTTTTTGCTGCAGACAGGATTACATTTCTAAGAAAGCATCTCTTCAAAAGAAGATGGTATTCCTCATCATCCACCACGTCAGGTGCAAAGCATTTTGCAAACTACATTAAAATCTGCGATTTAATCTGGCAGACATTCTTTAAGTATGGGGTATTTGATGAGTTTAAAGATGAGCTTTTAATCAAGAAGTTCAAGACCAACTTCCACTGGTACATGAATATAAGACCATTCTACAAGCAGATGTTTCTCGATGATTTAAGGGAGGACTACCAGAGAATTGCAAGCGACGATGAATTCAGAAAATACATTGAAAAGGACATGACCTCTCTTCAGAAATTGCTCTTTGACGGCGTTTTGAAATATGAAAACCGCCATGACTTTGATGTTTTATTCAAGAAGTTCAGACTGCTTGAAAAGCAGGAAAAACTCAAGGAGAAATATGAAAACGCAAAGCAGTTGAATGAAGAATTGTTGAACTCCTCAAGCTGGAAGGCTACAGAAAACCTCCGCTCTTTTATGCATAAGTTAAGGTAGAGTGATATAATGGTTAAAGTATCAGTCATTGCACCAAAAGAGGATATATCCTCAAATGCAGACATTGAAATTGTCAAAACTCTTGAAAGCTCAAATGCAGATTATGTTTATTTTAAAAATGTCAATGATGATTTATATCCTGATTTGCTCATTGAAGCATACGAAAAGGCAGAAGAAAATCGCCTTGACTATGTCGTTTTAAACAGTCAGGGACTTGACACAGAAGAAATCGGCATATATGAACTGGAAGGATTTGAAGGTGACATTTTCGAAACAGACTTCAAGATTACATCCAAACTTATTAAAAAAAGCCTGATAAAGGACACTTTTGATAAGGACATGTATCTTTTTAACTTTGACGTGATTTTATCTGCTGTGAGATTTTCATTTTTGGATTCGGATGTTGTTTTTGAAGAAGAGTCTCTGGGCAATATCGATGAGGCGATAAGTAAAATCAACCGTATTTTTCCTAAATTAACAGACTATAGGATGTATGGTGCTTTAAAGGAAGGATTTTTCAATTATAAGCTTAAAAAACTATTTTATTGCTACGATGCCGTTCCTGAAGACGAGCAGGAGGAAACATACTGGAAACTGAAAGATGATTTTATCCAGATTATATATCATCCTCTTTATCTTGACTTTACAGTAGGCATTTCACGTTTAAATAAGATGTTTTTTGACGATATTGCATATACTGAGGACTTCAATGAGTTTAAAAAATATATACCTTACTATTATATTAAATTAGATGTAATCGATTTAAAGGATGAAATTGTCGAAATTGAAATGGAAAACAGAAGGATCAGACAGGAGACAAATAGATTGAACAAAATGAACAGGGACATTTTGAATTCAAAAAGCTGGTCACTGACAAAACCTTTAAGAGATATAAAAAGAACAATGTGATAAAATGCCTAAAGTTTCAGTAATAATGCCTGTTTATAACGGTGAAGATTATCTAAAAGAATCGGTGGACTGTGTTTTGAATCAGACCCTAAGCGATTTGGAGCTTATATGTGTTGATGACGGCTCCGTTGACAGTTCACTTGAAATGTTGAATGAGTTTGCAAAAGAGGATAATCGTATTCAGGTTTATCATCAGGAAAACAAGGGTGGAGGAGCCGCCCGTAACCTTGCAATAACAAAGGCAACAGGAGAATACATGTACTGTATGGATGCCGATGATTCAATTGAACTGACAGCACTGCAGGAACTCTATGATATAGCAACTGAAAAGAACCTTGACTTTATCCTTTTCCCGGCAATCAACTATGCGGAAGATACAGGCGAATACTATCATATAGAGCCATATGACATGACAGAGCTCCATGATTTTGTGGGAGATAAGGTATTCGGCTTTGACGATTTGGGAGATTACATATTCAAGGTCAATCCTACACCATGGTGCAAGTTCTACAACCTTGATTTCGTTAAAAAAAGCGAGGCTAAATTTGCAGAAGGACTTATTTTCCATGACAATCCGTTCTCATGGGAAGTTTTATTCAACGCTAAAAGGATTTACTTTTACAACAAGTTTTTATATACAAGAAGAAGACATTCCGCATCATCAACAGGTGCCGGAGACCAGAGATACACAAGCACACTTGCAATCAACAATATTATCATTTCCCTTTTCATGAAATACGGCTACTGGGACAAGTACAAAAAGAAACTCTACAACCGTAAGATACAGCTGGCCTTCATGAGATACGGAATGGTTCATGACGAATATAAGGAATACTTCTACACTGAAATGAAAAAGGATTTCCAGAAGATGATAGGTCATGAAAGGTATGACGAGTTCATGAAAAACACCTACACTCCAAACAAAAAGAGATTCAATATAGTAATAGAATCAAAGGATTTTGAGGATTTCAAAGTAAAGCATGAAGCTCTAGAACTGGAAATCGAAAACAATAAACTCAAAAAAGAGTTAAAGCAGGTAGAAGCAAAAAACAATACAATTGTCAATTCCACAAGCTGGAAAATCACAAAGCCTCTGAGGGCTTTTAAGAAAATTTTTAAATAAGTGATAATTATGGTTAAGGTTTCTATTATAATGCCCGTATACAACGGAAGCAAATTCATCAAAACATCAATTGAGAGCGTTTTAAACCAGACAATGAAAGACATTGAGCTCATTTGCGTTGATGACGGTTCCGAAGACAATTCCCTTGAACTTCTAAGGAAGTTTGAAGCAGATCATGACTGTATACGTGTTTTCACACAGGCCAATCAGGGTTCAGGAAAGGCCAGAAACTACGGTATGGATGAGGCAAAAGGAGAATACATTGGTTTTATTGATGCCGATGACATATTTGTAGATGCCGATTCACTTGAACTTCTCTATAAAAAGGCCATTGAAAACGATGCGGATATCGTAAGCGGAAACCTTAAGAAAATGACACAGGACAGAAGGCTTGTTGACAATCCGAACTGCGCAGAAGACAACTATTACTGCTTTTCAAAGGACTGCGTAATATCACCTGAAGAATATGGTGTTCCATGGGCATTCTATAAAAACCTCTTTAAAAAGTCATTCATGGATGATAATGACGTCAGATTCAAGGATTTGATAAGGGGTCAGGATCCGGTATTTATGGCAGATGCCTTATCAAAGGTCGACAGAGTCTATGGAGTCAAAACAGACTTTTATGCATATATGTTTCCGGTACCCGGAAAGCCATATCTCAAGGTCAACAATTCACTTAAAAAAAGGCATTACGCAAAGCACTATAAGGATACCTTTGATATATATGAAGAAGCCGGAATGTATAAGGCTTCAGAGAAATACAAGCCTAAATTCATGAAATATCTCAATTATTCAATAAAAGAAAACGATTTGGAGATATTTGATATAGTTATTGATTTATTTGGATATACCAATCATTACTTTGACAATTTCCAAGAGGAATATGATGTTTTCAAGATACATCATCTTCTAAGAAAGATTGACATTGAGGATTCAGAGGAATTCTACCGTCAGGCCCGTGAGGAAATCCTTAAAATAGACACATCAACAAACTCAAGGCTTACTGCCAATCACATGAGAAAACTTCTCATTGTTCTTGATTCACAAAATTATGAAGATTACAAATTTACATCAACTGTTAGAAGAAACAATTCACTTGCAAGAAGCAACGAAAGACTAGCTAAAAAAATAGAAAAAGCGGAAAAATTGAATAAGGAATTGGAATCTTCAAGCAGCTGGAAAATTACCAGACCTCTGAGAAAGGTTATGGATAAACTCAGATAGTGGAGGATTAAAGATGAATATTACTGTTATTGGAACTGGATATGTCGGACTGGTTACAGGAGCCTGTTTTTCAAAAATGGGAAACCTTGTATACTGTGTCGACATTGTTGAAGAAAAGATTGAAGGTTTAAAAAAGAATATCTTGCCGATATTCGAACCTCATTTGGAAACTTTGGTTAAAAATAGTCAGGAACATGGTGATTTGATATTCACCACAGACATCAAAGAGGCTCTTGACAATACTGACATCATATTTATTGCTGTCGGTACTCCTATGGCTGAAGACGGAAGCGCAAACCTTGATTATATTTTCTCAGCAGCATCAGATATTGCAAACAACATCACAAAAGATTCAATAGTTGTTATTAAATCAACCGTTCCTGTAGGAACCGGATTTGCAGTTAAGGAACATATTGAAAAAATATTAGAGGAAAGAAATTCCGATGTTAAATTCAAGATGGCTTCAAACCCTGAATTTTTAAAGGAAGGCCATGCAATTGAAGACTGCCTGCACCCTGACCGTGTCGTAATCGGCGCTGAGGAAGAGGAAGTATTTGAAACCATGAAGGATTTGTATGCTACATTCGTCCACAACCACGACAGGTTTGTACTGATGGATATCAAATCAGCAGAAATGACAAAATATGTTGCAAATGCAATGCTTGCAACCAAAATATCATTCATGAACGAAATAGCTAACATCTGTGAAGTTACAGGTGCTGATGTGCAGAACGTACGTTTAGGTATCGGTTCTGACAGAAGAATAGGATATGATTTTATCTATGCAGGATGCGGATACGGGGGAAGCTGTTTTCCTAAAGACGTTCAGGCATTAATCAACACTTCCAAAACCCATGGATACGAGCCTAAGATATTATCAAATGTTGAAATTGTAAACAAAAATCAGAAAATGGTTTTAGTCAACAAAGTGGTCAATAAGTTCGGTGAAGACTTGTCAGGCCTTACATTTGGAATCTGGGGACTTGCTTTCAAACCGGGTACAGATGATGTTCGTGAAGCTACATCACTTGTGGTTGCATCAGAACTTGTCAAAAGAGGTGCCAGAATCAAGGCATTTGACGGTCAGGCAATTGAAGAGTTTAAAAAAGCAATCGATGATGAATATCTTGAAGGCATCAAATTTGTTGACAGCAGATATGCGGCAGCTGAAAATGTTGATGCATTAATATTGATTACCGAATGGAAGGAATTCAGAAACCCTGACTTCGACTGGCTTGCAGATAAGATGAAACAGAAAGTAATCTTTGACGGAAGAAATATTTACGATAAAAAAATACAAAATAAAGGATTTGAATTATATCAAATAGGATGTTAATATGGCTTTGATATCAGTAATTATTCCGGCGTACAATGTTGAAAAATACTTAAGGGAATGTTTAAACAGTGTATGCGCTCAGACATTCACAGACATTGAAATAATATGTGTAAATGACGGATCTACAGATTCCACACTGGATATCCTGAAGGAATATGAATCCTCAGATGACAGAATAAAAGTCCTCTCACAGGAAAACCAGGGAGTCTCCGGTGCACGTAATGCGGCAATGGATCATATTACTGGTAAATACACCTATTTCATGGATTCAGATGATGTGTTAAATGAAAATGCATTGGAGCAAATGTATAATATTGCAGAGGATAAATCCCTTGACATGCTTTTATTCAAGATTATCAATTTCGATGATAATACAAAAGAAAAGCAGCCGACAAACTACTATGACATGGAATATTTAAAGGAGGCTGTCGGCGAAGATATATTCTCATATAAGGATTTACCTCAGGATATGCTTTTTAAAATAGCTGTTACACCTGCAAGTAAATTCTACAGAAGCGATTTATTGACCGGCATAAGATTCCCCATGGATTTGATATTTGAAGACAATGTATTTTTCATAGAAACCTTCATTAAATCCGAAAGAAACTATTTTTATGATGAATACTTAAGCAACAAAAGGATAAGGGAAGGTTCCATTACTCACACCCCTAACGAATCATTCATGGACTTTATCGGCATTTCAGAAATACTAATTGATATAACCAAAACCCTGGGACTTTATAGAGAATACAGGAAAGGCCTTTACAATAAGGTAATATCTAATCTGTATTTAAGATACAGTCAGGTTGAACCTGACATAAAGCAGGTATTCTTTGAGAAAATCAAAGAGTATTTCATCTCCAAAAAAGAGGAATATGACAATGATGAGGTATTCCAGGAAAGTGACAGAAGAATCAGAGAAATCTTTTACAGTGCTATAGAATCCCAGAATCCAAGGGAGTTTGAACTGTCAATCAGATGTATTGATTTGGAAGATATGCTTGAAGACACTGAATTGAAACTCAAGGAAAACATTGAAATCAAAAATCGTTACAATCAGGAAAGGCTCAAACTCTTCCACAGGTCATATGAATTATCCGCAAAACTTAATGAACTTGCAAATGAAAAAATAGACCGTAAAGATAACGTATGATTAGAAATTCAATAAACATCACAAATTCACCCGTTCCCGTACTGCTTTTTTCAAAATCAGGAGGGCTTTCTTTAAAGGGAATGTTTTCAAGAAAAAAGCCCAAAATATCTGTTGTCATTCCTGTCTATAATGTCGAAAACTACCTGAGGCAATGTCTTGACAGCGTCATAAATCAGACTTTGGATGATATTGAAATAATATGCGTCAATGACGGCTCTACAGATTCATCACCGGATATACTTGAGGAGTACAGCAGAAAGGATTCAAGGATACGCATCATTTCACAGGAAAACATGGGACTGTCTGGAGCCCGTAATACAGGTATGAAATATATAAAAGGGGAATATGTCTATTTTCTTGACTCTGATGACTATATTGAGCTTGACGCCCTGAATCAGATGTATAATATATCCAAAAATAACAGTCTTGACATGCTTATGTTTAAAACATGCAGCTTTGATGATGTAAGCGGGAAAAACTACACAACCCCATATTTTGAGATGGAATTTCTTGAAGAAATGGTGAAAGACAATGTGTTTTCATATAGGGATTTGGGCGAAAAGATGTATGATCTGGCCGTAGCCGTTCACGGTGTGGTGTTTAAATCAGATCTTGTATCGGATATCAGATTCCCGCAGGGTCTTATATTTGAAGACAATCCTTTTTTTACAGAAGCATTATTCAGGGCAAAAAAGGTCATGTTTTACAGGCATTATCTTCACCACTACAGAACAAGGTCTGATTCGCTGAGCAATGCAGGTTCGAGAAATTTCTCGGATATAATAGAGATTAGAAACAGGATCATAGAGCTTGCCAAAAAATATGACAATTTCGAGGAATATGCGGCAGTTCTATACAAAAAGAAATTATACAATATACGCTCCCGCTTTTTGAATACTTCAGATGAGTATAAGGAGGACTTTTTTGCTAAAATCCAGGCGGATTTCAAAAAGCATGAAAAGGAATATAAAACCTCAGAAGCTTTCAAACAGCTTAAAAGATACTATAAGTCAATATTCAATGCAGGACTCACATCTAAGGATTATAAGGAATTTGAATCAAAAATAGATAGGAAATGATGATTATTCATTATATATTTCTCTGAACTTTTTAAGACTGTCATTGAACTTTTTGCGGGATGTTTGGCCTTCATAAAGTTCAATATCAGCATCACCCTTGAAATTCAGAGCTGCAGTTGATGAAATGGTGAGTATTTTTTTTACAGGTATGCCCAGAAACTTGAACATTTCAATTGGAAATGGAGTGTCTATTACTGTAACGTCAGGGAAAATCTCCCTGTAGTCTTTTGTCTCACGCGGATGGGTTTTGATAATCAAATCAGGATATTTTTCTACAAACTGCCTGTATATGGCAATTTCCTCATCATAATCTAAAAGGTCATCTTCAGACAGTGACTGGGTTAAAAGCAGTGTGGAGTTGTCTGTAAATTTATCATATATGTCTTGCATGTTAAAAAGCTCTAAAATCTGATTTTTTTCAGCGTCGCTTTTCTGCTGCCACAATGCTTCCACATCCATTATTTCAACCTTGCCCTTAATGATATCAGGATAGTTTTCTTTTGTCAGACAGATTTTATGGATATTTTCATGTGTTCCGAATCCCTGTTTGAAGAATTTAAAATAGAATCCGCAGAAATGGGCAAGACGGGGATACTTGAATTTGGTAGGTTTTTTCAGTTCATTGTAGTTTCCGAATCCGTCCTCAACAATTGCATTGTCAGGCCATGTATATAATGGAAATGAAAATTTGAGATGTCCGTGTCCGTATACCTTGACGTCACTGTTATGTGTTAGTGATGAAAGTTTGCGTTTTAGTTTTAATATCTCAAATACATGTCCCAGATTACCTGGAAGGTCCTTTGGTGAAAGGCTGATTGCTCTTCCGGATTTTTTGGAAAACTTTACATTTGTCTTTGGAAAGAAATAATGGTTGAAATTCTTTCTTATATCTTCCGGAATTCCTGTTGAAAAAACAAAATAATCAGATTGATTTATGCCGAATTTTATAAGGCTCAGCCAAAGGGTATATACTGTATCCACAACACATATTCTTATTGTTTTTCTGCTCATGATTTCCCTCTCAAATTTTACCTATTCATTATTATTTTTAGTTTTTATTGTTATATATTTAATTTGGAATTGAATAGAAATTTAATATAAAAAAATATAAACAAATAAATACATTAAAATAAAGAAATTATAATGTAGAAAAATATTCTACAATTGTTATAACAATTTTGGTGTTTAAAAATGAATAAAAAGATAGGTTTTATTTTAGTTATAGTCCTCGTATCTTTAATGATGCTAGGTTCTGTAAGTGCGGGCTTATTTGATTTTATGGGCGGTAACAATGCTAATAAAACCCAAAATGATGAAAGCACTTTTATCGTAGGTTTTGATGCAGAATTCCCACCATATGGATACAAAGATGACAATGGAAGCTATGTTGGTTTCGATTTAGATTTAGCAAAAGAAGTTTGTAAAAGAAATAACTGGACATTTGTAGCTCAACCTATTGATTGGGATGCAAAGGACGCTGAAATCGATTCCGGATCTATTGACTGTATTTGGAACGGATTTACCATGGACGGCAGGGAAAAAGATTACACCTGGTCTGACCCTTACTTTGATAACAAACAGGTATTCGTTGTAAAATCAGACTCCGGTATTAATTCAATTTCAGGTTTAAAAGATAAAATTGTTGAAACACAAAAAGATTCATCTGCATTGGCTGCTCTTCAAGGCGGAAACAAAACTATTGCAGATACATTTAAAACCTTAAATCAGGTAGCTGATTATAATACTGCATTCATGGACCTTGAATCAGGTGTATGTGACGCAGTAGCTATGGACAGTGGTGTTGCAGAATACCAAATCCATCAGAAAAACGGCACCAGTTTCAGTATTTTAAATGAATCTATGACAACAGAAAAATACGGTATCGGATTTAAAAACGGAAACACTGATTTAAGAGATAAAGTACAAAAAACATTAGACGAAATGTTTGCAGACGGTACTGTAAAAGAAATCGCTTCAAAATACGGTATTTCTGAAGATGCTTTAATCCACAAATAAGTTGATTAGTTAAGAGGGGAGAATTTATAATATGATATTATCTACAGTAATTGAACAGTTACTAGGAGGTATGGTTACCTCTATTGAGATATTTCTATTAACTCTCTTATTCTCTCTTCCTTTAGGTTTGGCTATAGCCGCAGGGAGAATGAGTAATTTTGCACCTTTAAGGTGGTTAATGAAGTTATATATCTCAGTCATGAGAGGTACACCATTGATGCTGCAGTTGATTGTTGTATTTTTCGCACCGTATTATGTATTTGGAATTAATCTTTCAGCCGATTATAGATTTATTGCGGTAATCATTGCATTTACAATTAATTATGCGGCTTACTTTGCTGAAATCTATAGGGGAGGAATCGAATCTATTAACAGTGGACAATATGAAGCTGCTCAAGTATTGGGTTATAGTAAGGTTGAAACATTCTTTATTATTATCATGCCTCAGGTGTTCAAGGTTATTCTTCCTTCAGTAACTAATGAAGTAATTACTCTTGTAAAAGATACTTCTCTATCATTTGTAATTGCAATACCTGAAATGTTTACAGTAGCAAAACAGATTGCAGCAGCAGATGCTTCAATTTCAGCATTGCTTGTAGCAGGTTTATTCTACTACTTATTCAACATCCTGGTTGCATTCGTAATGGAGCATATTGAAAACAGATTGGATTATTATGAATAGGGGGAGTATTTAATGAGTTTACTTGAAATTAAAAATCTTAAAAAAAGTTTTGGTGACAATGTAGTTTTAAAGGATATTTCCCTCAGTGTCGAAAAGGGTGAAGTATTGGCAATAATCGGACCTTCAGGTTCAGGTAAATCTACATTGCTTCGATGCATTACAGATTTGGAAGTGGAAGACAGCGGAGAGATTAATTTTAACGGAACATTCGGACTTGTTTTCCAGAATTTCAATTTGTTCCCGCATCATTCAGTAATGAAAAACATTACAAATGCACCGATTCGTGTGCAGAAAAGAGACAAGACAGAAGTATTCCAGCATGCAAGAAAACTCCTGGCTCAGATGGGTCTTGAAGATAAGGAAGATGCCTATCCGTGCGAGCTTTCAGGAGGTCAGCAGCAAAGGGTTTCAATTGCTAGAGCACTGGCAATGAATCCGGACATACTCTTTTTCGATGAACCTACCTCAGCGCTTGACCCTGAACTGACAGGTGAAATTTTAACTGTCATAAAGGATTTGGCTGCTCAGCACATGACAATGGTCATCGTAACTCACGAAATGGCCTTTGCACGTAACGTTGCAGATACAATCATCTTCATGGACGGAGGAGTGATTGTAGAGGAAGGATCTCCTGATGAAGTATTTTCATCAGATAACCAAAGAATGAAAGAATTCTTGGGAAAATTCTACGATTAAATTTTATAATTTAATCTTCTTTTTTTACATTTCAATACAATTTTCAATAACTATATTAAATATTGTGACTAAAATATTATCATTTACTCTTAGGTGTTGTAAATGAAATGTCCAAATTGTCAAAGTGAAAATTCAGATACAGCTAAATTCTGTAAGAAATGCGGAACTGCACTGAATACAGAGCCTGCACCTAATAGTCATGAAAGTATGGTTAAATCAATGAATGAACACAAGTCACAGAATAATAATACCAAAATTATTATTGTTGCTTTAGTGATTGTAGCTGTTGTTTTGGCAGGTGCATTCGTTTATATGTTTACTTCAGGAAATTCGGCCAGTAATTCTGCAAACCATGCGGATTCAGCATCTCAAAACACTTCCAAGGTAGACACATCAGATGACGATGAACCTGCAACTGCTTCTAAAACTTCAGACTCATCTTCATCCAAATCATCCAGTTCGTCAATGACTATTAAGGGAGGCAGTTTCTCTACTGGAAGTGCAGATGCAGACAAGACTTATGCGTCAATCAATGTTGGAAAAGAACATGCCGGTGAAAGCGTTATTGTTCAGATTTTCTATTCAAGGGACGGCAATTCCTTAAACAACGGTAATATGGTACCTGCACATGTGCATGATGACGGTTATCTGTACATTACCAGTGCTGATGCATATCTTTACTATCCGGATTATGCTACAATCAAATTATATGATTCAAACAGCAATCTTTTGGATACACAAAGTGTTTCCCTTGCAGCTACAAGCGGAACACAAACATTTTAAATCATATAATTCATTTTGGGGGTGTCCGATAATTTGTTAATTTTAAAATTTCCTTTTTTTATTTTATTTTTAAATCTACAATTATTTCATTCTTAATTATGAAATCTTTTATTAATTCGTTAATAATGTTTATATTTACATTTATACATTTTTTTCTTGTTTTATTAAGTTTAAATAGTTTTTAGTACATTAATGGCGTATGTTTGTGTATTAATATAACATAGTTTTTCTTTGTCTTAATCTTTTATTTAATTCATTTACAGTAATTTGCAATTCTTTTTTTATCATTTGGACTTTGTAATGTAATATGGGGTACTCATTCAAAATTTATCATCCGTACTGGCTTAAAATATATAATCAACAGATAAACTATCAGGTCATGGTAAATTATAATTATGAGAGATAACAAAATTAATTGTGATAATTTTTAAATAATAAAAATATATGAGTTGATTAAAATGCCAAATGCACTTAATGTAAATCCTGCAATGATAAAATGGGCTAGAAAGGATGCTGGATTTTCATTAGATGAATTGCCAGGTTATCTAAAAGATGCTGAAAAATGGGAAACTGGTGAAAAGGTTCCTACATGGACAGATTTAAGAAACATGGCAAAAAAATACAAAAGACCATCATTCTTTTATTTCCTTTCAAAACCTCCTATTGATAATGATGATTTTATTGAATTTAGATCTGATGAAAAAATAGAAGAGTTTAGCCCTGAATTAAGATTAGAGATTAGAAAAGCGAAATCCAGAAGAAATGCATATATCAGAATTCATGAAGATATGGGCATACCGATACCAAACTTCAAAAAACATGTTTGCAATGAGAAAAATCCTATTAAATTAGGTCAATATATTAGGGAATATCTAAATGTTGATTTCGAAACACAACAAAAATGGATATTAAATAATAACGGAAATCGCGATGGAACTCATAAAAGTTTCTTAGACCATTGGAAAGAAGTTTGTTTTGATTTAGGGATATTAGTATTTGAAACAAATGGGGTCTTGGAATCCGAAATAAGTGGATGTTCAATTTATTATGACTATTGTCCAATTATATTGCTTAACGGTAAAAATTATCATAATAGAAGAATTTTCACATTAATGCATGAGTTAGCTCACTTAATACAAGGAACTAGCGCCATATGTGATGTGGATAAGCATAACAAAAAAGAAGCATTTTGCAATAATGTTGCTGCTGAGATACTAATGCCTCAGGATACATTTAAAAACCTTCATTTATTCACAAAAAATAAACATGAATTAAAAGTCGCTAGACTATCTAATATTTATGGAGTTAGTAAACAGAGTATTGTTTACAAGTTAAATAATAGCGGTTTTATCGATGATGGATTAAAAAATGAATGGATTATAAAGATTGAAAGTGATAATCAAATAATGAGGGAAAAAGATGCTGAAAGGAGAAGGAATAGTGAACCTCATATTTCAACAATTTCCATGAAAAGAAAACAGGATGGTGCTTCATACACAAGATTAATTCTGGATGCTTATGATAATGACATAATTACTTCCACCCAGGCAATGAGATATTTGGATACATCTTTAGATAAAATAAAAGGTTTGGACTTGGAGATTAGGGGGTAATGAGTTATGCAATATGTTTTTGACACAAATATTTTAATTGACATGCATGAGAATTATTTCCCTACAGTATTCGATACAGTTTGGGATAAAGTAAAGGAATTAATCGATGATGGAACTATGGTTTCCATTACTGAAGTAAAATTAGAATTAAAATCCGAACCTATTAAAAATCATTGGTTAAATATCGAATCCCAATGTAATGAAACATTATTTAAGGAATTGCTTAATGGTGAAGAAGAATGCATCCCATTAATTGAAGCGTTGCCAATTTATAAAGAAGAATTTCGAAGAAACCGTATTGTCACTTCTCTTGAAAATGAATGGGGAAATTATGCAACTGTTGTTGCTGATCCATGGCTCATTGCTTATGGTTGGAAAAATGGTGCAGTGGTTGTTACTAATGAAAAACCAACAAAAAAACATAATATTCCACATGTCTGTGATGAATTGGGAGTGGGACATGTTAATCTAAGACAGTTTTTTGAAGACAATAATATTAAATTTTAAAGTATGTTCTTTTTTAAAATTAGAAATGAAATATTTCATTTCTAAAACCTTTAATTATTTATGTTACATTTTTCTGGGATTATTTTCTATTTGGGAGTGTCCGATAATTATTAGATTTTCAAATCTCCCATTTTATTATTTTATTTTTAAATCTATAATTATTTCATTCTCAATTACGAAATTTTTTATTAATTCATCGATAATATTTATATTTACATTTCTACGTTTTGTTTTTTCTTGTTTAATTAAATTTAGAATAGTTTTTACCACATTAACGATTGTATGTTTGTGTATTTTTTTAAAATTGAAACAAATAAATTATATAAATCACAAAAAAGTAGATTGTGAAGTGAATTTATTTTTATTAGTTTGTGTTGTTGTATGTTTAATAATTATGAATTTCTTCACATATGAATATAACTCTTTTTATGCAAAAATAAAGATATTCTGTTTAGTTTTAAATAAAATAAAACATTTTAAACAAGAATTGATTCACGGATATGAACTTGAATATTTCAACTGAAAAATTATAATAAAATTAGTAGATTAGATTAATCTTTAATTAAACTGATGATCAATAGGCATTAAGCCCATTTTCTGCAAGGAGTTGTTAAAATGAGCAATACTTAATAAAATACTCGAAATTAATCTTCAAATCTAGAATAAAGATTTCAAGTGTATTAAAAGTATCACTCAATTATCGGACACTCTCCTTTTTTTCTTTTTTTACAAATATTTAAATCAGGTCAGACAAATTATTAATCAATGACTAAAATTTCAGTTATAATGCCGGTTTTTAATGAGGAAAGATATATTCGAAAAGCAATTGAAAGCGTTTTAAGCCAGTCATTAACTGATTTTGAATTGATAATTGTCAATGACGGCTCAACAGATTCCACTTTGGATATAATAAATAGCTTCAATGATGATAGAATCATACTGATTAATCAGCAAAATCAGGGTCCCGGAGCATCTAGAAACAATGCATTAAAGATTGCCGGAGGTGATTATGTGATGTTTTTAGACGGTGATGACTTTTATTTAAGGGATACTTTAAAAACTGCTTACGGAGAGATAAGCTCAAAGGACTGTGACATTTCTATTTTTCAAATCATAAAGTATGACGGTGATGGCTACTCCGAAAACAGCTGGTTTAATCTGGACAATTTTCCTGAGGAATTTGAGACAAGAGTATTCAATCCTCATGACTGCAGAGACTTTCTATTTGATATATCTGTAAGTGCCGCTCAAAAGATATTCAGAAGGGACTTTCTTGAAAATATAAATGCAAAGTTTCCTGAAGGCATCTATTTTGAGGATATGCCATTTTTCTTTTACACATTTTTAAAAGCGAAGAGGGTTTCAATTATAAAAAGGCACTTGTATGTCAGAAGAAAGCATGAGGGATCAATAACTGAGTCTGTTGACAGCAAGTTTCTAGACACCGTTCCTGCAGGACAGATATTAATGGACATTTTTATTGAAAATGGGTGGTATGATATATATTTATTTGACCTGCTTGCCTTCAAAATCAATGGTCCTCGATATGCTTTAATGGGCATTGAAGAAAAATACAAAGAAAGTTTATATCTATTAATTAAAAAAGACTACGAATCAATTAAATTATCCTCATATTATAATGACTATCTTGAAAATCTGGGACCTGTAAAAAGGAAATTTTTTAAAGACATTTTAAAGTCAGATGACTATCAGGAATTCAAAACCCTGAACCAGACAAACTCTTCGCCTGCAAAATAGCTGACTTCTATTGATGTAAGGCTTATTAATGCAGATATCCCACAGACCTCAAGGGGTGCAAAGACAAAAAAGCACGCAAGCATCAGTATCTCAACTATATAAAATACTATTCTTGAATTGCTGATTGGAATATAGCTTAAAACTCCCAAAAGAACAGGAGTTAAAATTATAGCTAAAATATAGAGTATTGACAGTTCAAGGCTAATCATGGAATAAATCGGTTTTGAAAGTAAAATCATGAAGAGATACATCTCAAGAACTGTTAAAAAGAAACCCTGAACTCCTCCACAGATTGCCTGTGCCAGAGTATGTTTTTTAAGAAGAACCCTTGACCATATTACAAGAGGATATAAAATTCCAAAAACAGCACCAACAGGACCTAAAAGCAATATCAGTGCAGCAACCGGACCGCTCAGACCGGTAGTGTGAACGCTTATTTTCCATTTTGATGTAATCACCAATACTACACCTGTATTTACTGAGTAGCATAAAAACAGGATTGTCAGGAAATTACCTGCATCAAGTGCAATACAGGTTAAAAATCCGATAAAATATGAAATAATTCCTACAATAAGGGGCATGTACCTGTCCTGGCGATTGGAAATGTCATGATCTGTATTCAGTTTTTTAGCCCAGAAAACAATGATTAAAATAGGCAATACTGATGCAAAAACTATTGAAATTGCCTCCATGGTTATGAATTTATTTATATCAAACACGCCGTTTTCAAATGACAGTACATAACATATTATTAAAAAAAGAGGAACTGTAATGATTGGAGGCTGTGTAAAATCAGATATCCTTTTTGCAATTTTCAGTTTTTCCATATAATTATTTATAGGACATTTGAATTAATAAGTATTATGAAAGTAAATCTAAAACCAAGAGCAATGATGTATCCCTCACCTGCGGTTGTTGCAAGCGCATATGATGAGGATGGAAATGCGGACTGCTGTACACTGGCATTTGCCACAATGTGTTCCCATCACCCTCCGGCAATAATGATTGCAATCAACTCCACACTTAAAAGAAAGACCCTTAAAAGCATTCTCTACTCAAAAGAGTTCTGTGTCGGATTTCCCGATATCTCTCAGGTAAGCGAGGCAGACTATATGGGAATAGCTTCAGGTTATGATACAGACAAAGTTAAAGATGTTGGCTACACTACAAAAAAGGCAGAATTGGTCAATGCACCTGTCATCAATGAATTCAAGGCATCTGTTGAATGCAGGACTATGAATGTTGTTAACATCGGAAGCCACACTCAAATTACTGGTGAAATCGTCAACATCCAGGCGGATGAGGAAATTTTAAACGATAAAAATAAAATTGATTTTGATTTGTTAAATCCGATTGCGTGGGATGACGTGTCACACAGCTACTACAGCATGGGTGAAAAAATAGCTGACGGCTTTAAAACAGGTCTTAAATTCAAATAAAAAAAAGATGGTTTAAACTATGTATAAGTTTAAACCGGGTTGAAAAATATATTGAAAACACCGTCTGTAAATTTGTTTAAATATACTGTTACGATATCTCTTGACAGTATAAATACTGTTATTGCGGTTAATATTAATGAGAGTACTATTGATATGGTTGGTGAAGAAATCATAGTCGGCCAGACTGGTTTGAATGTGTAATATATGAATGGATGCAGTACGTATATTGCCATGGAATTTCTTCCAAGTTTTGTCAGGAAACATTCCCTGTTTGTCATGACTCTGTTCAATATAATAACCCACATTATTTCCAGTACAAGAACTATGAATTTTTTAATGGCTTCATATAATAGATTTCCTGCGTATGGTGTCTTAAATACGAAGAATTTACCGTTGAATTTAATGGTTACTACTATGGTGGCCAAAATCACAAGAACTGTAATTATATAGAAGTACTTATCGTAAAATGCATAGAGTTTGGAATGTGCCTTTGAAAAGTATTCCTTATAGCTGTTGAAATAGAAACCTAAGAGGAATATCGGCAGGTATGAAAATGTACGTGATACTGCAAGCAGGTTTGGATGTACATCATATATTCCGACGAAGACTGCTGCTATCAGTGCTATAATGAGAGGATATTTGAGCTTGTCGAGAATAGGCAAAAGCATTTTCATTGCAAAAAGCGCAATTAAAAACCACATGGCCATACTTGACTGAAGGAATATCATTGCCCAATTTGTTGATCCAAGATAGACAAAACGGAAAACTTCAATCAACAAACAGAATAGGAAATATGGTACCATCAGCCTTTTGAAACTCTTTATAGGTTGATCGGCTGCGATTTTAGAAAAATATCCTGCAACAAAAAAGAACACAGGCAGGTCTATCATAAAGAAAAATCTTGAAATAAAAAATGGGTTCATGACATCCAAATAATCCAGATGGCCTAAAACAATCAGAATGATGGCCAGACCTTTCAGATTATCATATTTGTTAATTCTAACTTTTGTTGTCATACACTATTTATTTATGAAATAAATTACATTTATATATAACGGCATTGTTGCAACTGCAATAGTTGTCAATGCAACAGTTTATATAGTATAAGAATATAATAATATGTTATGAAATCATTAGTGACATATTACTCAAGATCAAACATTACAAAAAAGCTTGCAGAAAAAATAGCAGGCAAAACCAATTCGGATATTGAAGAAATCATATCCAATGTAAAGTATGAAGGAAAAATAGGTTATGCCCGCGCAGGAAAAGATGCAATGACAGAAAAGATTATAGATATAAAATCATTGAAATTCGACCCTGCAGAATATGACATGGTCTATATAGGAACACCTGTATGGGCAGGCAAGGCTGCATCTCCGGTAATAACATACTTGAAAATGAACGAAGGAAAATTCACCAACGTCAAATTCTTTGCAACTGCAGGAAGCAGCGGATTTGAATCCACATTTAAACAGATGGAAAAGAAATCAGTAAAACCATTAAAAACATTAAGCCTTACAACCAAACAAGTCAAAAATGATGATTATGATTTGGATTCATTCATAGAGTGAAATCATGAGTTTGGAAGATTTAAAAGAGATTGACGCAACTGAACTTCCCGTTGCAAAACTCATCATGCTGATTGCAAGAGGATACACCATATACATCAACCATAATCTCACAGATTTGGACATAAATTCAACACAGATACAGCTTTTGTTTGAAATATCTAATCACTGCAACATAAATCAGGAACAAATATCTCAAAGATGCAGCATGAACAAGGGAGCCGTTGCAAGGTCAATTAAAAAACTTGAAGACAAAGGATTGATTACACGAGAGATTGATGAAAACAACCGCCGCCAGAATAAGCTTTCACTTACAAAAAAAGGTGAGCAGACTCTGGCTCAAGCTATTGAAATATTAAACTGCTGGGAAGATCAGGTTATACTGGATGAAGGTTATGTTGAAAAGGAACTTCTTCAGAAAATTCTAAAGGAAATTGCTGTTAAAACAATGGAATTAAATAAGGGAGAGTATTAAAATGAGCAAAAGTAAAAATATTGAAATGATTACAGGAGATCCTAAAAAGGCTATTATCAAACTGGCCCTTCCTATGATGCTGTCAATGCTTTTAATCATGCTTTATAATATTGCAGACAGTATATGGGTAGCTGGTCTTGGGGCCGACGCCCTTGCCGCTATAGGATTCATTACACCATTATTTATGGTACTTGTCGGTCTTGGAAACGGAATAGGTGCAGGTGCAAATTCTCTGATTGCAAGAAGTATCGGTGCGAAAAATCATGAAGGTGCAAACAATGCCGCACTTCACGGAATTGTATTGTCAATAATTGTATCTTTGATATTCACAGTCTTAATTGAAGTGTTCATGATTCCTATCCTTGAGTTTATGGGTGCCGGAAACACAATAAGCTATGCTGCAGAGTACAGCTACATCATATTCGGATTCCTTTTAATCTTTGTATATTCAGGTGTTGCATCAGCAATATTCAGATCAGAAGGAGACATGAGACGTGCAACAATAGCTATTGCGGTTACAGCAATAATGAACATCATTTTAGATCCTATCTTTATTTATATATTGAACATGGGAATTTCAGGTGCCGCATGGGCTACAGTCTTTTCCGCAGCACTTTCATGTATCGTAATGAGCTACTGGATGTGGGGTAAAAGGGACTTGTACCTTGATTTGTCACTTAAAAACTTCAAATACTCTTCAAGAATAATGATTGACACACTTCAGGTTGCAATTCCTTCAACACTGGAAACCATTGTATTTTCCGCTCTTGCAATCCTTATAAACTCAATGCTTGTGATAGCTGCAAATTCAGATGCGGTAGCGGTATATACAGCTTCAATGAGAATTGTACAGTTATCCATGATTCCTTTAATAGGTCTTGGAACTGCAGTACTGACAGTTGCAGGTGTGGCATACGGGGCACATAACTATAAAAATCTCCAGACTGCCCATTCCTATTCAATAAGAGTAGGTTTTATAATATCAATCATCCTTGGTGCACTGATGTATATATTTTCAAGCCAGATTGCAGCACTCTTTTCCTATACCGATGCAAGTGCGGCACTGGCACCTCAGATTGCAACAGCAATATCAACACTTAGTCTCTTTGTTCTTGCAATCCCTCACGGTATAATGTCATCAATGGTATTTCAGGGTGTCGGAAAGGGAACATACTCACTTCTCATTACCCTTTTAAGGTCACTGATTCTGGAAACTGTATTTGCATATTTATTCTGCTTTATCTTCGGATGGGGAGTTGTGGGAATTTATGCTGGAGTTATTTTCGGTTGTTTTGTTGGAGGAACAGTCGGATACATCTGGGCGAAAATATTTATCAGAAGATTCAAGGAAATCTCTCTTAAAAAATACACTCACCATGAGGAATAATCCCTAAAGGATTATTCTTTTAATACTTTTTTTATTAAAAAATAATATTTTATTCTTTTATGCATTTTTAAATAAAAATTAATATATACAATATCCAACAATAATTATTATATATACAATTAAAGCATTTTTAATAATAGTTATTTTGGAAGTTTAAAATGAGTTTAAAACAAAGAATATTCTATCTGGATGAACTGAGAATGATTGCGATTCTAGCAGTTATCCTATGCCATGTAGACAGTTTCTATCCATACGTTACAACCAGTCTTAAAGTGGCAATACCTTACTTTTTAACCGAACTTGGAAGAATTGGTGTGCCGCTGTTTTTAATGATCAGCGGAGCGCTTCTTATTGGCAAGGATTATGATTTAGGATTTTTTTTAAAAAAGAGATTCAGCAGAATACTCGTTCCATTCATATTTTGGGTAATAGTTATTTCAGCCTATCAGTTCTATGTCCTCAAGACAAATCCTGTGGGTGTTCTTGACTGGGCATTGGGAAAAGGCGTTACATGGTATGTCTATGAACTGATTGGTGCTTATTTCATGATTCCAATTATAAACTCATTCATTAAGGAATATGGAGATAAGGCAGTCAAATATTTCCTGATATTATGGGCAGTGACACTCTTAATCCAAACATTCAATTACAATCCAATAGATCATTTTAAACTGGATTATTTTGCAGGATTTATCGGAACAATGGTTTTCGGTCATTATTTATATACCAAAAAGTTTAATTTATCCGACGGAGCAATGATTTTAATTGGAATTCTCTTGTTCATTGTTTTTTATGCAATAAACTGTGCAAATACATTTTATACTACATCTTCTTTTTCTTATCATTCAGTAGTTCCGGTACTGCAGGCTGCAGGTGTATTTCTGACATTCAGATATCTTTCTGAATATAAAAACAACAATCCAGGTTCATTTATAGGCAAAGTGCGCACAAAAATAGAGGACGGTGTGATTGGAAAAATAGTACTTTCCATCAGTACATGCAGCTATGCCATGTATTTTACTCATACAATTGTTTATATGACCTTAAGAAAATACCTGGAAGTCAGTTCACTGAAATTACTGCCTGTGCTCTTTATTGTAACTGTAGTTCTCTCATGGGCCATCGCATATGCAAGCAGCAAAATTCCTTATATATCAAAAGTCTGCGGTGTCAAGTAAACACATATATAATTACAATCATAATATACATATGGAGTTCATTGTAAACAACAAGATGTATTCAATAGTCAACCACGAGCTTTTCATTAACTATCTGATGGTTGACAGCTATTTCAGGGACAGTCATTCAAAATATGAATATGACATTACATTTGATTTTATCACACCTCTTCTGGAAAAGGAAAAAATAGAATTTAAAGATATCCTTGAAGGCACTAAAGTCCTAGAAGAGCTCATTGAAAAAGAGCAAATAAGTTTCATACCAAACGGCATTCAAATAGATGAGCATCTAAACGGAAACTTCAGAATAACCTATCAGGATATGGAATTTGTAAACGTTAATGTGGGAGAGGCAATTCCCCTGCTTATAGCACTGAACTCGCTTTTGACATACAAGCCAATCATCACGTTAATGCAGATAAAAGAGGAACTGGACTATTTTTTAGAAAAATTCAGAAGCTATTCTGAAGCTATCTGACGTTCAATTGGGGAGTTCTGTTTATAAAGCAGGTTGCTGTCTTTTTCCAGTAGCAGTTATTGCAGGTTTTACAGATTGTCTCGCCGTCACCTTCCAGCTGCCAGTCAACAAGAAAACTCGGATCAGCAACAAAAGGCCTTTGCATTGAAATAAAATCCACTTTTGTCCTGTTTAAAACATTGTTGATCTGCTTTTGTGTTTTGACTCCGCCTCCCATAATGACAGGAATGTCTACATTGTCAATGATGTCATTGCAGGCACTGGCGAGAAGACTTTTTTCATAATTTTCACGTGAAAAGTACTGAGGAGAGCGTGGACGTGTAATCTGAAGTGAATCAGCACCATTTTCTTCAAGCAGTTTGGCTATTTCAATAGTCTCATCAAGAGTCATTCCGCCCTTTTGGATGTCAAATGCATTTAATCTGCAGTTAATGTGCAAATCAGTAGTATCTTTAATAAGTTTAATAATCTGCAGGACAATCTTCAGGCGGCCGTAGGTATCTCCACCAAATTTATCTTCCCTTTTGTTAAAGTATGGACTAATAAATCTTGACAAAAAGTAATAGTTACCCAAAGCAAGTTGGATTCCGTCAAAACCGCCGTATGCTATTTTTTTGGCAGCTATAATATAATCAGTCTGAATCTTTCTTATGTCTTCAACTGAAACATCTTCAATTCTGATGTTCTGTTCTGTCTTTTTATTGAACTGGACAAATCCCAACTGTGCAAAAACAGGAACGTCATATACATGAACAAGGTCAGTCAAATCCTTTGCTTCCCTTACAAACTGAGGATAATCCATTGTAAGAGAATATTTTGAAAAAACATCCTTTTGATAAAGGGAAAACAGTTCAGTAATGATTAAACCGACACCGCTTGCAGCGATATTTTCATAACGGTTATATATCTCAGGTGTTAAATTGCCTGCACTTTCCCTTTGGGATTCCCACAGACCTGTTCTTACTATTCTGCTGTTTAGTTTTAAATCACCGAAATCAACATAATCAAATAAATCTTTCATATTTTATAATAGTTTTTAAGATATAAAAATTATTGCAAAAATTATTTTTATAGTTTGATGTGTAAAAAAAATAAAAAAAGAGTTAGGAAAAGTTATTTCCTAATTTAACTTCTTATAATAACATTAGAAAACTAACAATCAACACTAATAATAATGCAAGAATATTGTTTTCAGAATTATTGTCTAATTCAATATTTTTGCTTACATCATGTTTTTCATTAGATTCACTGGTATTTTGCTCATCACCGACACTTTGATAATCATTAAAATCATAATCCCCGGTTTCAATTGGGAAATCATAATTTTGAGCAGGAGCATATGAGGCCGCACCTAACATGCAGGTTGGCATGAATGAAGCACCTAAAACCATTGCATCATGATACATTATTTCATAAACTTCTTCAGTAGAATTGTAGTCTTCATCATCAGTTGCGTTATCAGTTTCATTATATTTATGATATTTATATGAAGATGAAGTAGCATATCCACATTTGTATACATAATAATGTTTCCAAGTGCCGTTAGTGTCATTTCCATCATAAGGATAATCAGCTGGATAATATCCTCCATTTTTAAGGAAGTCTAAATTATCATAGTAGTACAACCAGTCTTCATCATCCCAATCTTCCCAGTCTTCATCGTCTAGGTCGTCTTCGTCGTCGTAGTCTTCCCAGTCTTCATCGTCTAGGTCGTCTTCGTCGTCGTAGTCTTCCCAGTCTTCA